>JAUVLL010000272.1 GCA_030600745.1 Spirochaetaceae bacterium
AAAAGCGAAAGATCTTCTTGTCTATAGTGCAGATATGGGAGATGGTTACAGAATGCCGCTTAGATTTGAAGAATTCAGCAATTTTTTACTAAAGAAAAAGCTAAATCTAACAATACGAAAAATAGACCTCAAAAATATTGATTCGGAAGCAGAGCATATCTGGAAAATTATGAACATTGCTGTAAGTGGCAACTGGGGCTATGTACCAATTGAAATAGATGAAGTAAGAGACATTGTTGAAAAGCTTAAGGCAATTGTTGATCCTGATGCAATTTTGTTTGTAGAAGATAATGGTATTCCTGTTGGTTGCGCCCTTGGGTTTCCGGATATCAATAGAATAATTAAGAAAAACCAGGGCCGTATGCTGCCCTTTGGGTTTATCAGATTTATTACAGGTCTAAAGAAAATTCGGGATTACCGTCTCTGGGCTCTGGCTGTTCTTGAGGAGTATCACGGAATGGGTCTTGATGTCCTTTTATATGCAAAACTTTATGAAGCACTTTTACCAAAGAGAATAAGGATGGAAGCGAACTATATTCTTGAGGATAATTTTCATATTAAAAATGCTCTTGAGAAGCTAGAGATGACAAAAATTAAGACATACAGAGTTTATGAGAAAAACCTGATAGTCTGTCCAAATAGACTTCAGCCTGATCGACCTATCCTGCGAACCGGAGGTTCTCATGGGTTTACTAATAAAAAACGCAGTAATTCTAACAATGGAATCGGAGAAACCTGAGTTCATTGATGCTAACCTTGGTATAGAAGGCAACAGGATAGTCTTCATTGGAGATATCCCTGGTGATTTTAAGGCTGCCACTGAAATTGATGGTACAGGTAAAGTAATACTCCCCGGATTAATAAATTCTCATTCACATATTGCAATGTCTCTTATGCGGCATTATGCAGATGACCTTCCATTCTGGATATGGCTTAATGATCGTATAATGCCATTGGAAGAGCACCTTACCGGAGAGGATGTTTATACCGGTTCTATGCTCAGTATCGCAGAGATGATTCACTCCGGTATAACTACCTTTGCAGATATGTACTTCTTCATGGATTACGTTGCGAAAGCTGTCAGAGAAACAGGAATAAGGGCAAATTTATCGAGAGGGCTTGTTTTTAACAACCCGGAAGATTTAAAAAAGCTGGATAGTTCTGTAGAGCTTTTTCATAAATGTAACAATGGAGGAGATGGCCGGATAAAAATTGATTTAGGCCCCCATGCACCCTATACCTGTGCACCTGAATACCTGAAAAAGGTAGCCAAAGTTGCCGGAGATCTGGATGTAGGAATTCATATCCATATATCAGAAAGCAGAAGAGAGGTTGAGGAAATTTACAGCCTTTATAAAAAATCACCTGTAGAATATGTAAGGGACTGCGGAATATTTGAAAACAGGGTCTATGCGGCACACTGTGTAAAGGTAACTGAGGATGATATAAAAATTCTAACCAATAACAATGTTTCTGTTATAAACAATCCAGGGAGTAATCTTAAATTTGGTAATGGCTTTGCTCCGGTCAGCGCAATGATTGATGCAGGAATAAATGTATCTCTGGGAACTGACGGTGCTGCCAGTAATAATAATCTAAATATGTTTGAAGAAATGAATTTGACAGCTCTTGTAAATAAAGCTGCAGATCATAGTCCCACATCAGTACCTGCGTATACTGCTCTTAAAATGGCAACTATTAACGGTGCAAAAGCATTGGGTATAGATAATGAAACAGGTTCTATAACTGTTGGGAAAAAGGCGGATATTATAGTTGTAGATATGGAAAAACCGCACTTTTATCCCAGATTTGATCTGGTCTCATCTTTAGTCTATGCAGCCCAGGCATCGGATGTTTGTACAGTTATCTGTGATGGCCGTTTATTGATGAAAGATTACCAACTGCTGACTATTGATGAAAAAGAAGTATGCAGGCAGGCCGATGATACTGCTAAAAGGTTAATACTTAAGAAAGGATAGGACTGCCTATTGAGCAAACCATCCATATCATCATAATCTGTACCCTTAATATCAAAAGCAGGAGTTTTTTTTGAATAAAATAACAAATGACAGCCGAAGCGGTAATAGTTCGCAATCAATTAAACAGGGATTCCTTGAGCATCTTAAGTACACGCTTGGAGTTGATGAATACACAACTACTAATCATGATCGCTTTATGGCATTATCGTATACAATTAGAGACAGACTTATAAATCAGTGGATTAAAACACAACAGACTCATCATAATAAAAATACTAAAAGAGCCTATTACCTTTCCCTGGAATTCTTAATGGGAAGGGCCATGGGAAACAATATTATTAACATGCAGCTGGAAGATAACGTTTCAAAAGCTCTGGCCGGGCTGGGATACAACCTGGAAGAACTGGAGGAACAGGAATCTGATGCCGGACTGGGGAATGGGGGACTGGGAAGACTTGCAGCTTGTTTTCTGGACTCCATGGCAACAATGGATCTCCCCTCTTTCGGATACGGAATAAGATATGACTACGGTATTTTTAAACAAAAAATTGATGACGGATATCAAATAGAACAACCGGACGACTGGTTAAGGAACGGGAACCCCTGGGAAATAGAACGACCGGATGTTACGGTCAATGTTCCATTCGGAGGCAGGGTTGAATCGTACAATGAAAAAGGAAAAACAGTTTACAGGTGGGTAGATACTAACGATGTAATCGGCGTTGCATACGATATGCCTATAGCAGGATACGGCGGGAAAACTATTAATACCCTTCGTTTATGGAGTGCGAGAGCGGCTGAAGAATTCGATTTTCATGATTTCAACGAAGGTGATTATGTAGAAGCTGTAAGTGCAAAGGTACAGGCTGAAAATCTTACAAAAGTACTATATCCCAACGACACCCTCTATCTTGGAAAAGAATTGCGCCTTAAGCAGCAGTATTTTTTTGTCGCCTGCTCCCTCCATGATATTCTCAGACGATTCCGTAAATCCGGTAGACCATGGAAAAAGTTTCCTGATTTTGCAGCTATTCAACTGAATGATACCCATCCTTCAATTGCAATACCGGAATTAATGCGACTTCTTATTGATGAAGAAAAACTATCCTGGGATATAGCCTGGGAGATAACAGTATCTGTAATGGGCTATACAAATCATACACTAATGCCTGAGGCACTTGAAAAATGGCCGGAATCAATGCTTGAAAAACTGCTTCCAAGACACCTGCAGATAATTTTCGAAATAAATCGTAGATTTTTAAATAAAGCCATAACCTTTTTCCCTGATGATATGGATAAGATAAAGGGAATTAGTATTGTAGAGGAGGGAAACCCAAAACAGATACGAATGGCCAATCTATGTATTACCGGTTCCCACTCAACAAATGGTGTGGCAGCCCTGCATACAGAACTCTTAAAGAGCAGACTGGTCCCCTCTTTTGCAAAGATATTCCCCGACAGATTTAACAATAAAACCAATGGAATCACTCAACGGCGATGGCTTCTCCATGCAAACCCTCCACTTGCGGCATTAATTACAGAAACAATAGGGGATGCATGGATAACAGATTTCTCTCAAATTCGAAAACTTGAGGTCTGGGCAGAAGATAAAGACTTCAGGGGGAAATTCCAGAAAACAAAAACAATAGCGAAACAACGTTTATCAGAGCACGTAGAAAATAAGTTTGGAATAATACTAAACCCAAATTCATTTTTTGATGTTCAGATTAAAAGAATTCATGAATATAAAAGACAGTTATTGAATATCATTCAGATAATTATGCTGTATAACCGAATTAGAAAGGGCAATCCGGATGATTATTTTCCCGGAATTTCAATATTTGCAGGGAAGTCTGCTCCCGGATATGATATGGCGAAACTTATTATCAAACTTATAAACAATGTTTCGGACGTTATTAACAGTGACGAATCTATTAATGGAAAACTTGAAGTCTACTTTCTTCCCGACTATAAGGTATCTCTGGCCGAAAAAATTATTCCTGCTACAGATCTGTCTGAACAGATTTCAACAGCAGGAACAGAGGCATCTGGAACCGGTAATATGAAGTTTATGTGCAATGGAGCTATTACAATTGGAACAATGGATGGAGCAAACATAGAGATTGTCCAGGAAGCTGGACGTGAAAATGAGTTTATTTTCGGACTGAGTGCAGAGGAAGTTGAAGAATTAAAACCTGTTTACAATCCTGAAAGCTATTACAGGAAAGATAAGGAGATCAAAGAGGCTCTGGATCTGATCTTTCACGATTATTTCAGTTTTTCAGAACCAGGAATATTTGAACCTATCAGAAAGATGCTTATGGAGAAAGGTGACAGATACATGTATCTGGCGGATTTAAGATCCTATGATGATGCTCATCAGGAGGCAGCAGCTGCATACGGGAACAGAGAAGAGTGGAACAGAAAGGCTATTATCAATATAGCCTCATCAGGGAAATTTTAAAAAAAAGTCCCAACATCCATTGAAGTGTGACAAACCTCTTATCAATGGCCTCAAAACGGCTGTTCATCTCAGAACGAAGATCATTAAAACGACTGTTCATCTCAGACAGAAGACTCTTCTGCCCCTCTTCCAATCTGGTAAGCCTCTCCACTATCTCCCTATCGCTTATCCTTGGGGCGGTCTCAAAGGCAAATAAAAGAGACGGTATTATTAACACCGCAATCATAAATGTCATAACTATTGTTCTTT
>JAUVLL010000345.1 GCA_030600745.1 Spirochaetaceae bacterium
TAGATGAAAAGAACTCGGTAATAAATATTTATTCGTCATCAGATTCTGTCTATAGAATTAAATTTGGCACTTACAGCTGCTGGATTGGTAAAGCAGTTGATTTTGTGCATGGAATGGAAGAGTTTAGCTGCAGGGTGAACCTGTAGAGCAATTCAAGTACTTAAGTAACCAATTCCACCTGATACCACAAAGATACTTAATTCCCTCCTCTAAAATAAAAAAAGATTAGTCTAAAAGTACACCTCTTATGCACCGATGTTGACGATATGCACCTAACAGGTGTACATTATTAGTACAAGTGTTAGGCAATAGGTGTTGATAAACAGTAAAGAGGACAGTTATGAGTGTTATTGGCGATGTGATAAAAGAAGAATACAACAGATTGAATTCTCTAATGGATCTGTATGATAAAAAGATCTCCGAAAGTGTGAAGGGATCTCTATCATTAAAGAAACGTGGAAACAATGCTTATTACTACCTGGCCTACCGGGAAAACAAGAGAGTTATATTCCACTACATAGGAAAGGAAGGTTCCTCTCAGGTGCAGGAATACGCTGTTAAAATAGAAAAAAGACACAAGTACGAAGAGATGCGAAAGAGATCCAAAGAAAACCTTAAAGAGATAAGGAGACTACTCCGTGCAGCAAAATGATAATGTAGAACTATTTGAATCTATCCTAAAGGATTTTGATGATAACGGTATTCTCGGGGACTTTATACTAATTGGCAGTTGGACTTTAAGAGTTTATTCCTATCATTTTAAGAATGATCCTCAGATACCAATAGTCGCAACCCAGGACCTGGATCTATTGGTTACGAATCCACCGGAAGTAAGCCGGGAAGTGGATATTCCGGAGCTGCTCAGTAAATATGATCTGGAAGAAGAATACTCTTTCCTGGACAGACTTTCCAAGTTTGTCAGTCCTGATTTTGAAGTGGAATTTCTTTATCCAGATAAAGGAAGAGGAAACTCTGAGGGTATAATTATCAAAGCTTTCAAAATAATAGCAACTCCTCTTCGGTACATGAGCTTCATACAGGATAATTCCAAAATGATGGATTACAAACAGTTTTCCTTGAGAGTTCCTGTACCTGTAGTCTTTGTTTTAATGAAATATCTGCTTGTAAAAAAGAGAAAAGCTGGGGATGTGGACAAAATAGCCAAGGATATCTCAACTGCTAAGGAGTTTGAGTTTTTCCTTCTTGAAAATGGAAAGCAGGATGATTTTATATTCTACTTCAAAAAAATGCCTAAAAAGTGGCAAAGGGATCTTCTTAAGATACTCAAAGAGAATGAATCTGATCTGGTTGAAGTTTTTAAGGATATTATGTAGAAAATCTACTACTGTCAGACGGTTATCCGTCGCCCCGGCTCATGGTCTTCCGCAAAGACAGCATTGTGGCCATGTAGAAAGAACGACATAAAAACAAACAGCTGCCATTGCTCCAGCCCCTAAGCCTCTAACCAACTCCCCGCTTAAAAGATTCCGCGTCTGACACTTCCGGCAGGAGAGAACCAAATTCATTTTGTAAATCTGGCTATGGAATGGTGCGAACCGGCCGGGTAAGTCGGGAGCAAGCACCCTAAACAGAACAGCCGATATCCGCAGTAGGAAGCAAAATCCGGGGCTAAACTGCCGATATCGGAGGTTCTGTTCCCTTCCCTTTTTTGTTTCTTAATAAGATTCAGCAACAATAAATTCACATAGATGCATCAAAACACTGGGGCAGCCATTCACGGTTCGCACTTGTGTCTGCCTTTTCGGGCCGGAAGATGTGATTTTTAGTCCTGCAATTAAGCGGGAGGAGTGACAGTGATGGTTCGGAAATGGCAGCAAGCTGCCACCCCCGGTCCCGTGGTTGTTTTGGTGTGATCCGGACAGCTAACAAACACAACCCACAACCAAACAGACCTGACTGGTTAAAAATAGAAACCAGGTATTGTCGTGTAACTTGTTACACGCAGTTCCGGTGAAAGGCAACAGACACTTTTGTATAGATCCGGAAACAAGGCTAAATTTCGCTACAAGGTGGCCTTGTACGAAGTTTGCCGGTCAGTTGTGTATGGAAAGATTTTGCTTAATAATGGTACTTACATGATGCAATGAATATTGTATCATTTTTTACTTTATAAACGAGTCTGTGTTCCTGGGTTATTCTCCTTGACCAATATCCGGAGAGATCATGTTTTAAGGGTTCCGGTTTTCCGAGCCCCTTATAAGGTGTTCGTTCAATATCTTTAATCAGACTGCCAATTTTTGAAAATATTTTTTTATCTTCTTTACTCCAATTTTGATAATCTTTGAAAGCCTCTGATGTGAAAGAAATATTCATATATCTTCTATTTTCAGACTAACAAGATTTTCCTGATTGTCTATTTCCTCAACAGCTTTTAAAAGATGTTCTTTATTAGCAGTAGTACCCAGTAAATAATCTGTTTCATCCGGAATGTCATGAATTGTAATTTCAATTTCTCTATGCTGAAAAGCGTTCTTGATAGCATTTAGAATATCACTTGATAATTCATCTGCTTTTAACCTATAGGTTGAATACATTCAAACCTCCTTTAACTGACTTATAGAGAAATATCTTCCGGATAAAGATGTGTTTATCCAGGAATAATTCCCTGATCCTATTCTATTATACATCAAATCTTACTTTTCTGATGTAAACTATCAAGCAAATTGCTGATCATTTCATTATAACAGCAATTATCTTGAAGCTTTATTTTAGGTGGTAATAATATTTGGTTAAATATTAGCTTCACCTCTTGTATATCCGTCAATCATCTGCAAAATAATTTTCTGTTTAAATTTTGGTAGTTTTTCAATTTTCTTTACTCTTTTCATGATTCTAAGACTACTGGTAGAAACAGTTTTAAGATTATTTGCCTCTAAGTCTAATATTTCATTTGCAGAGACCTGTAGAGCATGTACTAATTTAACTATTATTTCATCATGAAGTCTTAGTTTGCCACGTTCATAATCAGTAATTAAAGAGGCTGGAATATCCATTCTTTCCGCCAATTGTTTTTGAGTTAATCCTCGTTCAATTCTGAGACGTGAAATTATCTGTCCATAACCTTTCTTATTATTCATTTTACTATTATAAGGGGTGAATTTTAGTTTTGTAAAAATATTTCTTGACATAATATGGTATATTACCGTATTATGGGAATCGGTACAATACCATAAA
>JAUVLL010000340.1 GCA_030600745.1 Spirochaetaceae bacterium
GGCTAACTCAAAATCTCTTGACAATGAAGTTTTTAATGCTCTGGGGATTGGTGGAAGCCAAATGGAGCGAATTGCTATAGCTGGTCTTGAAAATTCAGAGCACTTTGTAAATGCTGTAATAAGGGAAGACGGAGTACTTGATACAGAGTTGATGGAGAAGGAAACTGTTGAAGCAGCTGTTCTTCTCCAGAAAGAAAATCCCCGGCTTGGGGCTATTCTACTGGAGTGCAGCCTTCTGCCTCCTTATGGCAGAGCAGTACAGAAGGTAACCGGACTTCCTGTTTTTGATTTTGTAACTTTAATAGATTATGTGTTTTCAGCAGTAGTAAAAAAACAATATCACGGATTTATGTAATTCAATGCCTGGTCGGGACTTCGTCCCCTGGTCATAGACTTCGTCTATTGCTCGGCTATGCAACCTTAGGAGAATGATTATGCCTGTTTTTGCTAAAAAAGAATACCAAACAAGAGTTTCCAATACTAAGAGGGCAATGGAAGCAAGAGGAATTGATTTACTCCTGGTAAGTCAGCCCGCGAATATGAACTATCTTACCGGTTATGACGGTTGGAGCTTCTATGTCCATCAGTGTGTTCTTATTTCCCTTGATCATGAGGAACCTATTTGGATAGGAAGAAATATGGATGGGAATGGGTGTGAGATAACATCGTTTCTGGATAATAAGAATATTTACAGATATCAGGATGATTACGTTCAATCTCTGGTAAAACATCCTATGAACTTTGTGGCTGATGTAATTAAGGGAAAAGGATGGGCTAATAAAAATATCGGTCTGGAAATGGACCAATTTTATTTTACTCACAGAGCCTATGTTGAACTTGAAAAAGACCTTCCTGATGCTACTTTTAAAGATGCAAATGTTCTTGTTAACTGGGTAAGGGTTATCAAATCTCCCGGTGAGCTTGAGTTTATGCGAAGAGCGGGGAAGATTGCTGTGGAAGTAATTGATACTGCTATAAACAGCATAGATGTTGGTGTCAGGGAATGTGATGCTGCTGCTGCGATTGCAAAATCCCAGTATACAGGCACTCTGGAATTCGGAGGAGACTATCCTTCAATTGTCCCTCTTATGATGGCTGGAGAAGCTACAAAAACACCCCATTTAACCTGGTCGGATAAAACATTTAAGGCTGATGAAGCAGTTTTATTAGAATTGAGCGGTGTATATAAGCATTACCATGCACCGGTTGCCAGAACAATCTTTCTTGGGAAAAATCCACCCCGGCTAATGGTTGATACTGGAAAGGTTGTTATTGAGGGACTTGAGAAAACTCTTGATTTTATCAAACCCGGAGTAACTGCCGAAGAGGTAGAGGCAAAGTGGCGTGAAGCTATTTCAGGCTCAACTATTGTAAAGGAATCAAGACTGGGTTATTCCATTGGTGTAAACTATCCTCCGGACTGGGGAGAACAGACTATAAGTCTTCGTCCCGGTGATAAAACAGTAATTAAGGAAAATATGGTTTTACATCTTATTCCGGGTATCTGGTATGAAGATGTTGGTTTTGAGATAGATGCTTCTATTCAGATAACTGGTACCGGATGTGAAGAACTATATAAGTATCCATTAAATATTTTTACAAAATGAGGCTGTCCATTAACACTGAAGTTCACTGATTATGTACTTTGGTACACGGTGCACTATAAAATATCACTGCTTGAGTCTTAAAATTAAGCCTCCATTCAGTGGGATTAATTTAATGGATAGACTGAATTAACAGGAAGAAAACTATGACTAATATGCCTATTCTTAATGATGTTTTTAAGGCAGCTGTCTCAATAAAAGGGTTGATAAGAGAATCACCGTTAATTGAATCTGAGGAGCTTAAAAACTTCTCAGGAGCTGAAGGTGTAATGTTAAAACTCGAATCCCTCCAAAATACTGGTGCTTTTAAAGTCAGAGGAGCCTCAAATAAGATCCTGAATCTTTCCACTGAAGAAAAGAATCGTGGAGTAATTACCTTTTCGACGGGTAATCATGGAAAGGCAGTTTCTTATGTTTCTGCCAGGAGTGGAATAAATTCTGTAGTCTGTCTCTCGGAAAATGTTACTGCATACAGAGCAGAGATGATAAGGTCTCTGGGAGCGGAAGTTGTGGTTTATGGGAAATCTCAGGATGAAGCAGAAAACAGGTACTATGAGCTAATTGAGGAAAGAGGCCTGATTCCTGTTGTTCCCTTTGATGATCCTGCAATTATATCCGGTCAGGGAACTATTGCCCTTGAAATGCTTAGGAAACGCCCTGATCTTGATGTTCTTCTTGTTCCTCTTTCTGGTGGTGGCCTCCTTTCGGGAATAGCAATGGCTGCAAAAAGTATAAATCCATCTATTCATGTTGTAGGTGTTTCTGTTGAGCGATCCCCTGTAATGTTAAAAAGTCTGGAGGCTGGAAAGCCTGTGCCATTGGAAGAAAAATTTACTCTGGCAGATTCTCTTCTTGGAGGAATAGGCAAGGAAAATTATTATACTCTCAATATGATAGAAAAATATGTTGATGAGCATATTGTTGTAAATGAGGATGAAATAGAGAAAGGGATGTTCTTTGCTTTCGATAAACACAGTCTTATTATTGAAGGAGGAGCAGCTGTAGGGATTGCTGCTGTTCTTGCAGACAAAATTGATCTGAAAGGAAAGTTTGCCGGGTTAGTTTTGACAGGAAGTACAATAGATCAGAAAAAATATATTGAAGTTTTGAATAAGCATTCAAAATAGATTTGTTGGAGAGATATTTATGAGTGAAATACATATTATAAGTGAGAGTGAATTAAGAAATCTTGTTAATTTGGATATGGAAAAGGAACTTGGAGTAAAGGTAATTAAAGCCGCATATGATCTTGCAATTAAAAAAGGAGTTGGTACACTATTGAACTGATCTTTTATAAGTTGGGAAAAACTGAAGGGATAACAGTAATATAATGGAGATCAAAAAAATAAGAGGTCGATAATGATTGTGTGTAAGTTCGGAGGAAGTTCTCTTTCTGATTCAGGACAAATAGAGAAAGTCAAAAATATTATTCAGGCTGATAGTCAAAGAAGGTTTATTGTAGTTTCAGCTCCTGGAAAGCGTAACTCTTCGGATATAAAGATTACTGATCTTCTGTATACATGTGCAAAAAAGGCAGCAGAAGGAATTGCTATTGATAATACCTATGGATTAATTGAAGAGCGATTTTTAAGTATTTGTCATGATTTAGGTATTAATCAAAAGGAAATAGAGGCTGAGCTC
>JAUVLL010000188.1 GCA_030600745.1 Spirochaetaceae bacterium
GTGAAGTAACTATTGACGAAATGGGGAATATGTTTGCAGTCAGACCCGGAAAGAACAGGAAGCTCGGTGCTGTAATGACTGGTTCTCATTTTGATACTCAGAAACCTGGCGGTCGGTTTGATGGAATTCTTGGAGTACTTGGTGCTCTGGAAGTTATGCGGACAATCGATGAAAACAATATAGAGCTGGAGAGAGATCTTATCATTACAAACTGGACAAATGAGGAGGGGGGGTGGTTTGCTCCTGCCTGCATGGGATCCGGTGTGTGGGTTGGAAATCATACAAAAGAATGGGCCTATGAGCGAAAGGACAGAGATGGAAAGACAGTTTTTGGTGAGGAGCTTGAGAAAATAGGTTATAAGGGGACTTTCCCTGCTTCTCATAAAGAATGGAACGTTTATGCCGCTTACGAGCTGCACATTGAACAGGGGCCTCAGCTGGAGGCAGAAAAGGTTCAGATAGGCGCGCCAAGGGGAATACTCTGTCTTCACTGGTACGATATCTATCTGGATGGAACAGCAAACCAGGTTGGACCAACACCCATGACAGGCAGGAATGATGCTCTCCTTGCTTTTTCCGAAATGAATGTTGTGGTTAACAAAGTGGCGCATCAGATGGGCAATATGGTTGGAACAGTTGGAGAAATTCAGAACTATCCAAACTCAAGAAACATAATTCCAAGTAAGGTCCACTTTACTGTAGATATCCGGTCCTGGGATGATGAACATGCAATAAAAGCATGGGAAATGATGAAGGCAGAGTTTGAAGTAATTGCAGCAAGACGGGGTTGTCCTATTAAAACAGAAGAGTTCTGGAAGGTTGCCCATGCTCCTTTTGATCAGGAATTAAATGACAGGGTCGTGGAGAGCGCAGAAGAACTTGGACTTTCTGCTATGAAGATGTACTCCGGTGCAGGCCATGATATGAGTGAGGTCAATCAGGTTACAAGGGGAGCTATGATTTTTGTTCCATCCATTGACGGCAGAAGTCATGTAGAGGTGGAAGATACTTCATATGAAGACTGTACAAACGGTGTCAATGTATTGCTTCAGTGTATTCTTAAGACAGCAAACGAAGTATAGATCCATTGTAGGGGCAGCCACCCAATTACAATAATTACAGTTTTCATTGTCCCTGTAGGGAAAAGCCCCCTTCCAGAATAAGATAACCAAGAGTGAAAATAAGAAAAGTTTGAATTTGGTCATAAATAATTATTATATTCATGGCCTTATTCCCACCCCATAACTGCATTACAGGAATTCCAAGGAAACCGGAATTCATAAATATAATCGGAGGGGTAAAAGGTCTTTTATCTATTCCTGCCATATGGGCATATATTAATGCAGCTGTCAGTGTAATAATAACCATTACAAAAAAAGCCCCTGATAGGTTTATCATATCACCGGCACTGACTGGAGAATTATAGAGAGATGAGAAAACAAGAATAGGCATAAAAAAATCGGTTAGAACTCTGACAAGGGTGTCTTCTGATAGTTTTACTGAACGGCCCATAATAAAACCGCTTGAAATTAGAATAAATAGTGGTAGAAGAATAATAAATATCTGCAACAACATAACTACCTCTCTTTATATAAAATTGTTAGTAAGAAAATGCACTCTCTCCTATAAATTCTCTCAATATAGACTGATCAGGAACAAATTGCGGCGGGATACTTGAAAAATTATCCAGAAACGAGAGCAGCCGGATTGCTTCATTATACACATCATCTTTCGGTTTAATAGTACGCAGGATGGGGATTGCGTATATTTTTAACACTGCCAGTTCGTAATCCAGGGCAGAGTTGAATACCGAATCGGCATGGTTTTGAAATGAGAAGATATCCTTTTCTTCACCTTTTCTTACAGACGGCCACATACTTAGAGTCATTTCTGCACTGTTTCCCCTAAACTGGTGATCCCTGACCATTCTTCTAACTAATCTGTTGTCGGTAGTGGGAATTCTGTTGTGATCGTCCAGATTTAGTTGTGTAAGTGCAGATATATAGATTTTATACTTAAGATCGTCAGCTATTAATGGAGTAAGATCAGGATTAAGACCATGAATACCCTCAATAAGCAGTATATTTCGTTTTGTTAATTGCAGAGGGGTTCCATTCTCTTTGGGTTCGCCTGTTTTAAAATCAAATATAGGTATTTCTACCTTTTCCCCATCGAAAAGTTTTAAAAGATGATTATTTAACAGGTCAATATTTAATGCATGAAGTGATTCAAAGTCCGGTTTCCCGTGTTTATCCAGTGGTGCTTCAGCATTAGGCAGATAGTAATTATCCAGGGAAATAGAAACAGGATTAAACCCCATAACCCTCAGCTGGATGGACAGTTTCTTTGTAAATGTAGTTTTACCTGATGAAGATGGGCCTGCTACAAGAATAACCCGGACTTTCCCTTTTCTCATCGCAACGCTGTCTGCAATTTGTGATATTTTTTTATTGTGAAGGGCTTCTGCCACCCGTATGAATGGCTTAATTTCCCTTCTTTCGGAGAGTTCATTTAAACGACCGACACAGTTTACATTAAGAATTTTACCCCATGCCTTGTACTCTTTGTAAACAGAAAACAATGAAGGCATATCTTTGAAAGGAGCCATTTTATCCGGTTCATTTTTGTTAGGATACCTTAGTAGAAAGCCTGGTTCATAATTATAAAGCTCAAAAGGTTTTAATAGCGATGTGTTTGGCAGAAGTGGTTCGTAAGAAATATCTATAAATCCCCCGCAGTAGTATATAGGAATTTTTGAATAATTCCGGTATTTAAGAAGCAGAGCCGTTGCCGGTTGATTGATTTTTTTAAAGAAATTAATGGCTTCACTGTATGAAATTACTCTTCTTTCTATACTGCACCTGCTTTTTACTATTCGCATCATCTCCCTTTGAAGGAGTTCAATATCCTTGTCAGATATCTTTTCCAGGCCATTGTAATAATAATAAAAGCTATCTCCAAGGGAGTGACTTATTACAAGATGTCTGTCAGGAAAAAGAGTTACTGATGCTTTTGCCAGTATAAATGATAGAGTTCTTCTGAATAATCTTATGCCTGTATTACTGTAGAGTTGTATGGTTTTTATTTCTGCATTGATTTCAATCTTAAAACTTAAACTTACAAGCTCATTATTGATTGTAGCGGCAATAACCGGATTATCTTTTTTCCCGTTTATTAAATCATCGAAAACTTCATTTACCCGGGTACCATAAGCAATTGTTCTTTTTTCGCCATTTTCGTATCTGATAGTAACTTCTTTCATTTCCTGCTCCACTAAAGCTTTTTTATAAAATACTACTTACCTTAATCCAAAAGCTCAAGCCATTGCCTGGGTCCTATATAGTTTGGACGGGATATTATAGCATTATCCAGTTCGGAAATATCTTCGAATCCTTTTGTTGATGTAAGAAAATAAAGATAACGCTTTTCTTTTGTGTCAATAAGATGAAAGATTTCTGATACCTCTATTTTTTCAGAGTCTGAAGCAGCTTTTTTAATCAGTTTTTGGAAAGATTCTTCTACTTCATAATCTTCTGAATCTGTAGAGATATTAAATAATCTGAATAAATTATCTGTTTTCAATAGTTCCCTCAGTTTACTCTAATCAAAAAGACCTAGCTGTATTGGTTTATTACTGCTTGTTTTTGGTATATTTTCAGGAGAGACACAAGATTTTACATCTTTACTGTAGGTGTTTTTGCCTGTTTTCTTTCCGGAATTGGCATTTAAAGTAGTCAAACGAACTTTATTTTCTTCCAAAGATGAATAATTTGTACTTAGACGGATAAGAAATGCAAAAGGGTTGTTCTCTATCTCAGTATTACTGGAAATACCGGCGAATTTATTATCCAACTCATATTTCATACTTTTAATCAGCTCATTCAGGCTTTCAAGATAATAAGTATCGGAACTATTCTTTATTATCTCAGCCGCGCGGGATATGATTGTCATATATGCTGCTGTTTCATGAATTGTAATATCTACAGATTTAAGTTTTGATATAAGGCTTTGTATCCAGAAGAGTAAGCTTATATCAGGTTCTTCATTTGAAAGGGCAATGGCAGTGAGCCTGTATGCTTCTGTATTTCCAAATGATTTCCGGCAAGTAGCTATAAGGTCTGTAGGTGAGTATTTATATCTGGATGCAGTTTTTATGCTCCATATTGCGAACCTTCCTGCTGTTTCGGAGTAATTTTTGTTTAAATCCTGTAATAAAAGATCAGTAGTTTCTAAAAATAGATCTTCCATTTCATACTCAAGGCTATCAACAATCTGCTCAATAACACTTCGAATAAAGGATCTGTCTTTAATAATATTATCGATAAAGGATTTTTGCCTGATATTGATATTTTTTATAAAGTTTTTACCAGTAAGGTGATAGAGTAGGGATTTGAATAAACTCAATGGTGATTCAGGCTCTATTTTTTCTAATCTGTTTTCCATTTCAGTATAATCTTTTTCATAAAAGGCTTTAATGGCGTAGATAAGTTCTCTCCAATAATAAAAAAGAGAATTTTCAGGAATATCCTTCATGTTAGAGAATACTTCGGGATTATACATCCCATTTGTTATAGCCTCAAAAGCATCTGATATAGTACGTGCTTCTTCCCTTAGATCTCCGGTTACCCGATCCGCCTTTTCGAGGCTGCCGGGATCAGTAAGCTGACATTTGAGTTCATTTCTAAGAGTAATATATTCTGATGATCCAGGGACCGAAGAAAGAAATTTCTTCAAACTTTGATCATTTTTGGTTTTTGTTGTTTCTCTGTTCATATTTCTGATGGATTCAAAAATTATACTATTGAAGTGTGTATGTCAACATAATTGATATTAATTATTCCATTTCTAAAGTAAATTGAGTTTTTCTTTTATTAGAATGATTTCTTCTTTCTGCAAGGTCCCTGTTATCTGTATTTCATCCTCAGGTCTTGTCTGCAGTATTGGTTTATTATTGTACGGTACTCCATTTTCATTAATAAGGAGTTTCAAAATGGGGTGCTGCGGGGTTGCCAGATTAGTTTTAATTACAATCCCCTTTACCATATTTGACAGTTGTACAAAAGTTCCTATAGGATAAATTGATACAATAAAAACAAGAGATCGTAAAATTTTCTCATCATACTTAGTTCCCTTGCTTTTTAGGAGATCCATAATACCCGAATGACCATCACGTTCATCTCTGAAAGGTCTTCCTGTTGTTGCAGCAGCATAAGCAGATGCAACAGCCAGAATTTTCCCATACAGAGATATTTTATCTCCCTTTATTTTTCTGGGGTAACCGGTTCCATCGATATGTTCCTGATGTTCCAGAACTGAAATATAAATTGATGCATGGAATTCGGCTTTTTTCAGGGTTTTATAGCTAATTACAGGGTGTGTTCTTATTACCTGAAGTTCTTTTGGAGTAAGAGTTCCCTTTTTTTGATACAGCTGGGACGGCAGCAGCAGCATTCCAAGTTTATGAAGCATCGCAGCAATACCAATTTCTATCTGCTTATGGGCAGGAAATTTTAGAAAATCTGCGATAGCCAGTACAAGGAGGGTCGTTTTTATACTATGAAAAATAATATATGAATCACTTTCTGTCAGTTGAGGGTTAATGTTTAAAAGTAGATGTTTTTGTTGTCTTAGTTCTGCAATTATCTCCTTTACTTTGTCAGAAACAGGGAGCAGGGGCAGAATATCCATTTCCCGGAAGTTATCACAATATTTAACAAGAAATTTTACACATTCATCAAAGAATTTTTGAGATTGATTTTTTGCTTCTGTTTCTTTTTCATTAATTTCAAGTATTGCTGTAGCTGTACCATTTGAATTGCTGTTTACTGGTTCACCTTCAAATGGGATACCATCAGTTTGTATTTCCTGATAATTCCACTTCTGCAATCTGTCTATCAGTTCACTGGAAACAGCAACATCAGGTGATAAAAGAATGTATTGCTCATCCAGATATACCGGTTTATCAATATATGAGTCAGGTTTCAAACTTCCAATAGATACTTTATTCATTAATAATATCCCGTTGACCCCTTAGAGTGAATTAAGTAAACTCTCCTTTATATATTATAGGAGATTTTCCCTTGAAATTTAAGATAATTTTCTTTTTATTCAATATTGTTGTGGTTTTTTCATTTTTAATTGTAACCATGATGCCTTTTGTGATGCTTGGAGCAGAATACAGCAGGATTTTCTTCAAAGACAGTTGGTACTTTTTTCTTGTATTTCTGCTTGCAATTGGATCTATAGATACATATTTTTTATTAAACTGGAAGTTGTTTACACTTTTGGAAAGTGAGAATTGGAATGGGTTAACCTCTTATCTGGAGAACAAAATATACAGTAAAAAAAATCTACACGGTGTTCTGGTAAAAATCCTTGCAAATACTTATCTTATAAAATCTGATATTAATGGTATCTCCAGACTTGAAGAGCTTATTAGAAAAGAAAAACCCGGAATGCTGAAAAAGATGGTTCTTCCATTTTGTGTAACCCGGCTTATTGATGGGGATGCCGAAAAAATGGAAGAATTCTTTGGTGAATTTGTAGAAGAAAAAGGTGTTTACAAGGCAAACTGGGTTCAATTCTTGTACTCTTTTTCATTGTTACTAAATAATAAAAGGGAGGAAGCGTCTTTTTCACTTTTTGCAATGTGTAAAAAGAAAGCTTCTCCAATACTCCAGCTTCTTGTCAT
>JAUVLL010000174.1 GCA_030600745.1 Spirochaetaceae bacterium
AAAAGCCGAGCTTAAAGGGGCCGAAATAATTAAAAATGGTGAATCCCAAGCAAAAATTGCCAGAGATAAAGCCAGCTCAGATGCAGCAAGATTTGAGACAACCGGAAAGGAAGCTTTAAAACAGGCAAGCAGGGATCTTATTATTTCTACTACAAAAAAGCTTGAAGGTATATTTAATGGGCTTCTTAAAAATGAAGTTGATAAAGTATTAAAGGGCAGTTTTCTGGAATCAGTTATTCTTACTGTAATTAAAAACTGGAAGGAAGATCTTGAGAATATCTCAGTACTTCTGCCTGCCGGTGAGCTTGCTGAGCTTGAGTCAGGATTAAAGTCCAGAATTAAAAAAGAAATTTCGGGTGGAATTGAGATTAAACCATTAGAAGGAATTGATTCCGGATTCAGAGTAACAAGCAAAGATGGTACTGCTTATTTTGATTTTACCGGTGCAGGGATATCCGGACTTTTATCTGAACTGCTTAACCCGAAAATTGCAGCACTTCTTCAGGAAGCATCAGCCGGGGAGGCATAATTTTGAGTAATTATTACTACACGGTTTCATCACTTCCATATCTGGATTTTGGTGCAGAACCTGTAATAACTATGAAAGAATTTATTAATATTTGTAACAGCACCCTGACAGAAGTAGATTTTCGGACTGTAGAATCAGTTTCTCTTTCTCTATTGGATGAAATGAATTCTTCAGTGTCTTTGATAGGCAGATGGGTATCATGGGAATCTTCACTTCGTAATGAACTTGTAAAACTTAGAAGCGTATTTCTTGGAGTTGAACCTGCTGAGTATTTAAAAGATGCTGAAATTAATACAGAAGCTTCTGTTATTGCCGGATCTGCATACAAGCTTGAATCTGCTCTTGATGCAGAGGAAATAATTAACAAGGCAAGATGGGATTTTCTTGATGAAATTGAAGTAAATCACTATTTTGATCTGGAAAAAATAATTGTATATTCTTTAAGATTGCAGATACTGGAACGTAAAAAGATGTTCACAATCGAGAATGGAGATAAAAATTTCCAGGTAATCTATGAAAATATAAAAAAAGCAGTACGTGAAGCTTAAATTTCACTGTACGTGCTGCACATAAAAGCGGAGAACTCAGATGGCAAAAAACGTAGGAAAGATTGTCGGAATTAATGGAAATATGGTTTCTGTTGAGACTGATGGTCAGGTATCTCTTAATGAGGTAGGCTACATTTTAGTAGGAGAACAGAAATTAAAAGCAGAGGTAATTAGAATTACCGGAAAACGCCTTGAGCTTCAGGTGTTTGAAGCTACATCAGGTATTGGTATTGGTAATACTGTGGAGCTTACAGGGGATCTTTTAACCGTAGAGCTTGGTCCCGGTTTGTTAACACAGATATATGATGGACTTCAAAATCCTCTTCCTGAACTTGCAGAACAATGTGGATTTTTTCTTCAGAGGGGTATCTATTTGAGTGCCCTCCCAAGAAAAACTGAATGGGACTTTACTCCATCAGTTATAATTGGTGACACAGTTACAAATGGGGATGCCCTTGGAACTGTCCCGGAGGGGAAATTTGATCATCGTATTATGGTCCCTTTCGGGTTAAAGGGTAACTACAGGGTAAAAGAGATAAAATCTCCAGGAAAATACACCGTAGATACTGAGATGGCTGTTGTTGAAGATGAGAATGGAAAAACTCATTCTTTAAGTATGATGTTTAACTGGCCTGTAAAAAGAGCAATTACATCATATGCCGAACGTCTTAAACCTGTTAAACCGATGATTAGCAAAATAAGAATTGTAGATACATTTTTACCTGTCTCTCTTGGAGGTACATACTGTATTCCCGGTCCTTTTGGTGCCGGAAAAACAGTACTTCAGCAGGTAACCAGTAAACATGCGGAAGTGGATATTGTAATAATTGCTGCATGTGGAGAACGTGCCGGTGAGGTTGTTGAAACGCTTAAAGAGTTTCCTGAACTTATCGATCCGCAGACAGGAAAGTCCCTGATGGAGCGAACAATTATTATTTGTAATACAAGTTCAATGCCTGTTGCAGCCAGAGAGGCTTCAGTTTATACGGCCGTTACTCTGGCTGAGTATTACCGGCAAATGGGATTAAATATTCTTCTTCTTGCAGATTCAACATCCCGTTGGGCTCAGGCTATGCGTGAGATGTCCGGGCGTCTGGAAGAAATACCCGGAGAAGAGGCTTTTCCTGCATATCTTGAATCGGTTATTGCCAGTTTTTATGAACGGGCCGGCCTTGTAAGGTTAAGAACTGGAGAATTCGGGTCTGTTACAATTGGCGGAACTGTAAGTCCGGCAGGTGGTAACTTTGAGGAACCTGTAACTCAGGCTACCCTGAAAGTTGTAGGTGCTTTCCATGGACTATCAAGAGAAAGATCGGATGCACGTAAGTATCCTGCTATTCATCCTCTTGAAAGCTGGTCAAAGTATTCCAGTATTATTGATAGTAATAAGGTTGAATACGCCAGGGATGTATTGTTTAGGGGTAACGAAGTTGGCCAGATGATGAAGGTAGTCGGTGAAGAGGGTACAAGCATAGATGACTTTTTAATCTATTTAAAAGCTGATTTTCTTGATTACGTTTACCTTCAGCAAAACTCTTTCGATCCTGTAGATGCTGCTGTAAGTGTAGAAAGACAGGAATATCTATTTGATATCCTACTGGATGTTCTTTCAGGTAAGTTTAATCTTGAGACAAAGTCAGATGCAAGACAGTTTTTTAACAGACTGCGTCAGAGTTTTCTTGATTTTAACGGTTCTGAGTGGCAGAGTGATGATTTTAAGAAACTTGAGAAAAATATACTCGAAATGATAAATGATAAAAAAATCGGTAAACTTGAAGATACCGGTATTTTCCAGAAGGTTTAGAAAGGCGGTATTACGAAATGCGTAAAGTTTACAGTAAAATTGAGTCTATATCGGGAAATGTAATAACTGTAACTGCTGAAGGTGTAAACTATAACGATTTGGCAGTTGTTACATCAGCTCATGGAGAATCTCTGGCAAATGTAATTAGAATGAACGGGGAAAGTGTTTCTCTTCAGGTTTTTTCCGGTGGCAGAGGTGTCTCTACCGGTGATGAAGTAAGATTTCTTGGTCATCCAATGCAGGTTTCCTTTTCAGAGAATCTGCTGGGAAGAATATTTACCGGCAGCGGTATTCCCAGGGACAATGGGCCGGCACTTACGGATAATATGATTGAGATCGGCGGACCTTCTGTAAATCCTGCAAAAAGAATTATTCCCCGTAATATGATACGAACAGGTATTCCTATGATCGATGTTTTTAACTCTCTCGTCGAATCACAGAAGCTGCCTATTTTTTCTGTTTCGGGTGAACCTTATAATGAACTGCTTGCACGTATTGCCATGCAGGCAGAAGTTGATATGATTATTTTAGGTGGTATGGGCCTGAAGTATGATGATTATCTATACTTCAAGGAAACCCTTGAAGAGGGTGGAGCAATGAGCAGAACAATATTTTTTGTGCATACAGCAGCTGATCCCATAGTAGAATGTTTACTTGTTCCCGATATGAGTCTGGCAGTAGCAGAAAGATTTGCTCTGGAAGGGAAAAAGGTCCTTGTATTGTTAACTGATATGACAAACTTTGCAGATGCTATGAAAGAAATTGCAATTACTATGGAACAGGTCCCTTCAAACAGGGGTTATCCTGGAGATCTTTACAGTCAGCTGGCTTCCAGATATGAAAAGGCTGTTGACTTTGAGGGTGCTGGTTCAATTACAATTCTGGCTGTAACTACAATGCCGGGTGATGATGTAACTCATCCGGTTCCTGATAACACTGGATATATTACAGAAGGGCAGTACTATCTGCGTAATGGAAGAATTGAACCTTTTGGTTCACTTTCACGCCTTAAACAGATGGTTAATAAAGATTCCAGGGAAGATCATAGAGCCTTAATGGATGGTATGATAAAGCTGTATGCTGCTTATAAGGAATCTCTTGAGAAGAAATCAATGGGATTCAGAATGTCCGAATGGGACGACAAGCTTTTAAAATATGGTGATCTGTTCGAAAATCAGATGATGGATCTATCTGTAAATATTTCTTTGGAAGAGGCCCTGAACAGTGGTTGGAAAATCCTTGCAGATTCATTTACTCCGGAAGAAACCGGTTTAAGAACTGAACTTATAAATAGTTTCTGGCCCAAAGAAAGAATTTTAGAAAAGGAAAGTAATTAGTCTATGGCTGCCATAAAGCTTACTAAAAATGAGCTTAAATCTCAAAAAGATGCCTTGAAGCGTTTTCAGAGGTATTTGCCGACATTGATACTCAAGAAACAACAGCTTCAGATGGTTATAAGGCAGGTTGAGGTAAAGATAAAGGAAGTAGAGGATTTACGTAATAAACTGTACAGTTCTCTTCGGATATGGATAGCTGTTTATGGTGAAGATATTGATCTGACTCCTCTTATTAAAATTGAATGTATTATAAAGGACCGAGGTAATATAGCCGGAGTTGATATCCCAATTTTTAATGAGCTGACTTTTGCGGTTGTTGAATATAATATTTTTACTATGCCACTGTGGGTGGATAAGGGACTTGAAGCAATTAAGTCCATGGCTACCTTTGATGCAGAAATTGAGGTGCTTAAAGAACAAATCAGGCTGCTTGGTGATGAGCTTAGGGTTACAACCCAACGGGTAAATCTGTTTGAAAAGGTAAAAATACCGGTTACAAAAGAAAATATCAGGAAAATTCAGATATATCTGGGAGATCAGCAAACAGCTGCTGTTGTTCGTGGAAAGATGGCAAAAAACAAGATTGTGAAGGTGTCGTAGTAATGATTGTTCCAATGAAGAAAGTATTCCTTCTGCTTCTTAATTCCGATAAAAATGAGGCACTTAATAAACTTAAGGATATTGGTGTAGTTCATTTAGAGGATATTAAAGGATCAAGTAACAAGTTAGACGTTCTGCAGGAGGAAAGAGATATTTTAAAACGCAGTATTTCTATTCTTTCTGACGGTAATAAGAAAGATGCTGGATCTATAACTTACAAAAAGGAAGAAATACTTGAAATATCTAAAAGAATCATCAATCTGAATGATAATTTAAAATCTATAACTGATACAATATCAACCACTCTTAAGGAGATAGAGAGAATTGAGGTGTGGGGCGATTTTAGTCCTGATGATATTGATATCCTAAAGGATAGCGGAGTAGATTTTAAATTCTATGAATTAAAAAAATCTGAATTCAAAGAACTGCCCCGGGATCTTACTATTTTTACAATTGCACGATTAAGATCTACAGGTTTTTATGTTACAATAAACGATAGTTCAGATGTTTTGGTAGATTTTGATGAAGTACAGATGCCGAAAATTGGTCTTAATGATCTTCACGTTCTTGTTAAAGAGAAGCATAGTACAAAAGATAAAATACAAAAGGAAATAGAAACTCTTTCAAACTACAAGTCCGCACTGAATGAACTTCTTGCAGATTACAATGATGAAATTGAGTTTGAGAGTATATATTCGGGTCTTTCTGTCGATGGTTCTGTAGCATATTTGCAAGGTTTCATGCCAGGTGAAAAAACAGAACTAATAAAAAATGAAGCTGCTTCCAATGGATGGGGAATAATGCTTAAGGAACCTGAGGGAGATGATCATGTTCCAACACTTGTAAAAAACTCTAAAGCAGTGCGAATAATACAACCTGTTTTTGAATTTCTTGGAACAATTCCCGGGTATCGGGAAAAGGACATAAGTTTTTTCTTTCTCGTTTTCTTTAGTTTATTTTTTGCAATGATTATCGGTGATGGAGGTTATGGAGCTATCTTTCTTGGAATTTCAATTTATGCCGGTACAAAACTGAAAAAGAAAAATGGAGTTGTTCCGGATGGTATTATATTATTGGCAGAGATGAGCTTTTTTACCGTTATCTGGGGAGCTGTTACAGGTACATGGTTTGGTTCAGAGACTATTGCCGAAATACCATTTTTTAACATGTTTATTATAGATAAAATAGCCAGTTTTAGTGAGACGCCAAATGCCCGGTATATTAAGCACCTTACTTTTATCATTGGTACAATACATCTAAGCATTGCTCATATCTGGAATTTTATTACCATGCTAAAGGAAAAGCCGATTATTAAGGCTTTTAGTCAGCTTGGTTGGCTGTCAATGGTTCTTGGACTATACTTTCTGGTTTTGGATTTTGTTTTAAGTTCGGTACTGTTTCCTATGCCCTCATTTGCATGGAAAATGATTTTTGGTGGTTTGGCTGCCATAGTTATTTTCGGAGAACAGGATGGTAACTTTTTTAAAGGGCTTCTTAAAGGAGTAGGTGGTCTTATGACAACTTTTCTTGATACAATAGGTGCCTTTTCAGATATTATTTCATATATCCGATTATTTGCTGTTGGATTAGCTACTGTTGCTGTTGCAAGCAGTTTTAATTCAATGGCTGCAGAGTTGGGTAGTGGAGTTGTGGGTATAATAGCCAGTGTTTTTGTGTTGGGACTGGGACATACGTTAAATATTGCAATGGCGGCTCTATCTGTAGTAGTTCATGGAGTTAGATTAAATGTTCTTGAATTTTCAGGACATTTGGGAATGGAATGGACAGGGGAATATTACAACCCTTTCAAAAATAGAAAAGATAAATAATTACATTAACAAGGAGATATGTGATGAGCTTTGGATTATTAGGAATTGGAGCAGCTCTTGCGTTTGCAGCTTTAGGGTCCGCATTTGGTGCAGGTGCTGCAGGAATGTCGGCAATTGGTGCCTGGAAAAAATGTTTTGCACAGAATAAACCTGCTCCCTTTACGCTTATTGCGTTTGTAGGAGCTCCCCTTACACAGACTATTTACGGGTACATATTGATGAATACCCTTCTTGCAGCCAGATCAACAGCCCCTGACTGGTTTGTCCTTGGTGCCGGAATTTTTGGTGGTATTGGAATGGGTGCTTCTGCCTATGCACAGGGAAAAGCTGCTGCTTCTGCCTCTGATGCTCTGGCTGAAACAGGAAAGGGTTTCGGAAACTATAT
>JAUVLL010000370.1 GCA_030600745.1 Spirochaetaceae bacterium
CAGCTATTGCCCAACAGGCAGCTCACCCCAATGCAGCAAAATAATTTACTGCATTTCTTCTTGGTGATATCAGCATTACTATGGATACAAAATTTGCTGAACCCTATAATGAAGGTGAGAGTGCCAGGCTTCTTCAGGGCCTTGGCCCCTATTATGAACCAGGTTCAAAAAGCCCGAGAGATACTGTTCCTGTAGCAAAAGGGGGCGAGAAGTGGTTCGATCTTGACAGCTGGGTAGTTGATCCTGATTTTATGTGGTACGAAGGATTAAAAGTTCAGGATTTCTGGGTTCAGGAAGTTGGAAACTAGAGGAAATAATCTTGGATAAGATAGTACTTTCAAATATTAGTAAATCGTACAGTGGAATATCCGCTGTACGTGATTTAACACTTAATATCAGGGAGGGTGAGTTTCTTACCCTCCTGGGTCCTTCGGGCTGCGGTAAGACCACAACTCTAAGGATGATAGCAGGTCTCGAAGATCCTGACAGTGGCGAAATAATTGTTGGAGATCAAACTTTTTTTTCAATAAAAAGAGGGCTCTATATTCCACCGGAAAAAAGGGATCTTGGTTTTATTTTTCAGAGTTATGCTTTGTGGCCGCATATGACAGTACGGAAAAACATATCACTGGGTCTGGAAGAGAAAAAAGCAGATAAAGCAAAGATTGAAACTACAGTAAAGAATGCTCTGGGAAAAGTGCAGCTGGAAGGTTTGGAGGATCGGTATCCTTCAGAATTATCCGGGGGACAGCAGCAGCGGGTTGCAGTGGCCAGAATGGTTGCAGCAGAGCCTCAGATTTTTTTAATGGATGAACCTCTGTCAAATCTGGATGCAATGCTTAGGATTGGTATGAGAGCAGAGTTAAAACACCTTCATCACGAATTAGGGGCCACTACGGTTTATGTTACCCACGACCAGAACGAGGCCCTTACACTTTCTGACCGGATAGTTGTTATGGATTCGGGTATACTTCGGCAGATAGGGACTCCAGAGGAGATTTATAAAAAATCTTCAGATCTCTTTGTTGCAAAATTTGTAGGGTCTCCTCAAATAAATATACTTGAAGGTCGAACAAGATCAGAGAATAATGAACAATACTTTTTAAGTGGATCTATAAAGAAAAAGATATCAATTCCTTCAGAGTATCTGGATAGGGATCTTACTGTAACAGTCCGTCCGGAAGAGATCAAAATTAAGAGTGAAAAAGATGCAGATTGGCTGGACTGTACTATTTATTCTGTACTGCCCGCAGGATCGGAAACCATAATAACAGTCAAAAAAGATGAAATGGATCTGACTCTTAAGATAAATGGTTTTGCAGATTTTAAAGTTGATGATAAAGTCTGGATTGATTTTAACCACGATCAGATGAACTACTACGACCCGGAGACGGAAAAACTGTTGTTCTGATAGTTACGGAGAGAATAAGGCCATTGAATCATCCTTCTATCAGTAAAAGCTTACCATCTAAACCTCTGGTTCTGGTTGCTGTTGGAGCGGCACTCTCATTATTTGGAGATATGGCTCTCTATGCAATATTGCCCATACATTTCAGTGCTTTGGGTTTAAATCCTATTCATGTCGGGATTCTTCTGTCGGCAAACAGATGGATAAGGTTGTTGACAAATCACCTTGCCGAAGAACTGTCAGGAAAGATTGACAACTCCATACTTCTGCTGGCAGCCCTGATAACAGGTTCGGTTCTGGCAGCAATATATGGTTTTATGCCCCCATTCTGGCTGTTTCTCTCAGGGCGTCTGGTATGGGGTTTTTCCTGGTCTGTAATCAGGCAGATTGGAATAATGACATCTGTCAGTCTTTCTGAAAAAGATTCTGTTGGGCGGACCCTCGGGTTTTATAATGGGATTACACGATTGGGAAGCATGGCAGGTATTTTATTGGCTGGAATCTTATTTGATGCGGGGGGATTTTCCAGGGCTTTGTTTATTGCAGCCGGTATTTCGTTAACAGCAGCTCCTTTTGGATATGTAGGTTACAAAATGGTCCCGGTTCATCTCAAAGGGAGATCAGAAAGTTTTAAAGAGAAGGAGATATCTCTGAAACCTTCTCTTTTGATACAAAGTATAATTGTCGGAGGCATAGGCAGAGGTGTTGTAATGTCTACCCTTGGGTATATTTTGGTACAGCGTGTAGGTGAAAATATTACCTTCGAAGGTATTGTTATCGGGGTAGCGACTATTAATGGAGTAATACTTGCTTCAAAAAATATTATAAGCAGTGTTCTCTCTCCGTTGCTTGGGGTTGTATCAGATTATCTTGGAAGTCAAAAATCGCTTACACTTTTTTTCTTTCTTGGTGCTGTCTCAATGGGTTTGTCTGTTTTTACCATATCTCTTTTCCCTTTAATATTTCTAATAATGATTTTTTTTATTTCAGATACGTCACTGATAATTTCCCTATCATCAATTGCGGCGAAAAAGGGCCCGGAGTCTTATGCATCTCTGGCAACAGGATTTGATTTTGGTGCAGCTGTAGGCCCTCTCCTTTCCTGGACACTGGTAGAAATTGTTTCAACTCCTGCTCTGTCTCTCGCTGCCGGTGCGATATTGTATTCAGCAGGGCTTGTTTTATCTTTACCTGGAAAAAGAGATAAATAATAATCAGGAAACATATGTAAGGGCAGC
>JAUVLL010000026.1 GCA_030600745.1 Spirochaetaceae bacterium
GATATTTTTTGTAACGAGAATTCCGGGTGGCTAAATGACTTTACTCTTTTTGTAGCAATTAAAGAACATTATGATGCAAAAGCTGAAAAAGAAAATGCGCAGGATTCCCGCTGGAACTATTACTGGGATAGAAAAATCATCCTGAAGCAGAAGAAAGCAGAAGCAGAATGGATAGAAAGGTATAAATATCAGATAGAAATAAAGAAGGTTCTTCAATACTTCTTTTATAGCCAATGGATAAGCCTTAAACAATATGCCAACAGTAAAGGTATAAGCATTATTGGTGATATACCTATCTATGTTGCAGCATGCAGTTCTGATCTGTGGAGTAACAGAAAGATGTTCCATGTAGATAATGATGGACATCAAACTGTTGTTGCAGGAGTACCCCCTGACTATTTCAGTAAAACCGGGCAACTATGGGGGAACCCAATCTATAAATGGGAAGCACATGAAGCGGATGGATTTTCCTGGTGGATCAGCCGAATACAGGGAATGTTAAAAATGGTAGATATAGTCAGAATTGATCATTTTATTGGACTTGAGGCCTACTGGGAAGTTTCTGCAGATGCACCAACAGCAGAAACAGGAAAATGGGTTAAGGCTCCTGGAAGAAAAATGTTTAATACCCTTAAAGCAAAACTTGGAGATCTACCCATTATTGCTGAGGATCTTGGAGTTCTGACAAAGGATGTTGAAGCATTAAGAGATGATTTTGAGTTTCCTGGAATGAAAATCCTTCAGTTTGCATTTACATTCAAGGATAATGGGAACCAGGACAGCATTAATATGTTCCTGCCTTTTAGATATTCTCCAAATACTGTTGTTTACACCGGTACTCACGATAATGATACAACAAGGGGCTGGTATAATTCTATAAGTAATAGAGAACAGGATCTTGTACGAAGATATCTTGGCCGTCCCGATAATGATATAGTGTGGGATCTTATTCGGGAAGCTCTTTCTTCGGTTTCAAACTATGCCATAATACCAATGCAGGATATTCTGAATCTTGGTACAGAAGCGAGAATGAATACACCATCTATCCTTGGGGACTCCAACTGGTCATGGAGGATGCTGGATAATGATATGGCTGATTTTACTGCTGATCGTCTAAAAGGACTGATCGATCTGTATGGAAGATAGAAAACGGATTGTAGCCAATCATTATGAACCTCTGTTAAATAAATATTCCAGAGGATATGAGATTCTTGATTGGGATAGCCTTATAGGTCAGATAAAAAGATTTGAGGTTCTTTCTGATAACATCGAACTTACGGGGAAAAAATTATTGGATGTCGGTTGTGGGACAGGTGATCTTTATGGATTTTTTATCCGTCTGGGGTTGACTGCTGATTATTATGGAATCGATATTCTTCCAAAAATGGTTGATAGGGCCCATGAAATACATCCTGAAGGACGATTTTTCACAGGTGATATTTTTAGAGAATCACCTTTTAGTAAAAAACAGTTTGATATTGTTTTTTGTTCTGGAGTATTTAACTTGAATATGGGTGATAATGAGATTTTTCTAAAAAAGGCTCTTCCTGTGTTTTTTAATCATGCTAAATCCATGGTTGTTTTTAATCTTCTTGAAGGGGGGGACTATGCCGGCAATAACAAGTATTTCTTTTTTAATCAGAAGGATGTACTCCACTGGATAAGGGAGTATAGTGACAATGTGAAGGCTGTAACTGGTTATGTTTCAAATGATTTTACAATAATAGCGGAAGTAAGGGAAGGAGACCGGTAGACGGTCTCCTGTTTCCAACCTCCCCTTCCTAATCTATTCCGTATTCTTTCCCGTAGTGTTCTGTAATAAAATCTATATCTTTATCACCTCTGCCGGAAAGATTCATGAGAATTGTTTCTTCTTTTGGAAGCTCGGCCGCAAGCTTTATGGCATATGCAATCGCATGGGCGCTTTCCATTGCTGGAATAATACCTTCTTCCCGGGAGAGTTCAAAAAAGGCATCTATGGCTTCTTTATCGTTGATTGTAGTGTACTGCACCCGCTCTATCCCCTTCAGATAGCTGTGTTCCGGTCCTACACCAGGGTAGTCCAGCCCACTGGCAACTGAATATACCGGTAGAGGATTCCCTTCATCATCCTGCAGAAGTAAGCATTTAAATCCGTGGATTATTCCAGGTTTCCCAAGGGTCATCGTTGCTGCATGTTCTCCATCCTTGAATCCGATTCCTGACGGCTCAACTCCGTACATTTTTACAGATTCATCATCCATGAAGGCTGTAAACAGACCTATAGCATTGGAGCCGCCGCCGACACAAGCCATAAGATTATTCGGCAGACCACCGGGGCTTGCAGCAAATTGTTTTTTAGCTTCAATACCTACTATAGTCTGGAAATCTCTTACCATCATCGGAAATGGATGGGGGCCTACAACTGACCCTATTGCGTAGAACTGGGTGACAGTATCCTGAACATAGGCAGTAAAAGCCTCATCTACTGCTTCCTTAAGGGTTTTAAGACCTGAACTGACCGGAATTACTTTTGCTCCAAGTATCTTCATCCTTATTACATTTGGATGTTCCTTGATAATATCAACTTCACCCATATAGATATCGCATTCCAATCCAAGCAGAGCTGCTGCTGTTGCAAGGGCTACACCGTGCTGCCCTGCACCGGTTTCTGCAATTACCTTTTTTTTGCCCATTTTTTTTGCAAGAAGTACTTCTCCAAGACAATGATTTATCTTATGGGCACCCGTATGATTAAGATCCTCTCTTTTCATATATATCTGTGCGCCACCGACCTTTTTCGATAGGTTGCGGGCATAGAAAATAGGGCTGGGGCGTCCAACATAATCCTGATACAGGGCTGTAAGCTCTCCCTGAAAATCCGGACTCTTACTAATCTCTTCATATGTCTTTGTAATTTCATCCATTACGGGCTGAAGATCCGGCGGCAGAAAGCTTCCTCCATATTCTCCAAAGAATCCTTTATTATCCGGTCTTTTTACTAATGTATTCATGTTATCCTCCAGGCATCTGTGTGTAGAAACGTTACTATTGATAGAAACATAAAGGATATTGTAATTTGTGTCAAGAGAATTTAAAAAAAATGAAAAATGAAAAACAATTAATTATGAATCCACCGGGCGTTACCCTGTGTAGGGGCGAATGATTATTCGCCCCTACACAGGGTAACGCTTTCCAGCGCCCCTACAAAACCGACCGCCTGCGGCGCCCTTCCAATCATTAACGCGTTGGCTAAGATAAAATATTCGATAAAACCGGATTTTTCTTCAGCCTCATTAAATGTTTCTTTGCTTATTCTAAAGTTGAAACTGTCTGTTCCTGCTTCTCCAGCTCAGTAGCCTCCTCTTTGGTGAATAATTTGTAGAGCACCGGAACGATAATCAGGGTTAACAATGTTGATGTCATAAGACCTCCGATAATTGTCAAGGCCATTGGCTTCCACAAGTCACTACCGCCGCGAAGGAGGAGCGGTAAAAGACCGCCAATTGTCGTGCATACAGTGAAGATAATCGGTACAAAGCGTACCTCCCCCGCCTTCTTAACCGCGTTGACCACATTCATACCTCCGGAACGTAGCTGATTGGCATAATCCACCAGAATAATCGAATTGTTAATGACAATACCGGCCAGGGAAGTCAGGCCGATCAGGGCGGAGAAGGAAAACTGGGTTTTTGTCAGGAACAAAGCAAGTATCGATCCGATTATTGCCAGAGGAATGGCGGAAAAGATGATCAGCGGTTGTCGTATGGATTTGAACTGAAAAACAAGTACTCCGAAAATGGCAATGATAGCGATCAGGAAAGATTGCCCCAGTCCCCCAAAAGATTCACCTGTTGTTTCCATTTCCCCGGAAACATGATAACGATAACCCTCCGGAAGGGGGAACTTATGAAGCTCGTTAATGATGGCCGTGGTCAGATTATTCACGTTATAACCCTCTGCTCCATCGGCCGTGATTGTTACAGCTCGTTCAAGATTGAAATGATCTACTCTGAGAGAACTTGATTTGAATTCAATCTTCGCCACTTGTTTTAATTGCACATGGTTTCCTGCCGCAGTTGGCACATAGATTCTATCGAGATCCTCTATACTGATTTTATCTCCCATTGGGAGCCGGGCAACAATATCAAACTCCTCACCATCAGGATCACGGTAGCTGGAGACAGTTATTCCAGTAATACCGGTTCTTACTATTCGATCGATATCATACAGATTTATACCCAGAACGGCCGCCTTCTCTCTGTTTATTTTAATCTGAATATCAGTATTGCGGTAGTTCAGAGGGTTATCCACATTAATAATACCCTCAATATTATTAAAAATCCGTTCCGCATTCAGGCTAAGGGACTGCAGAACATCTATTTTTTTACCAATAATTTTTATTGCAATCGGTGCCTCATTAACACCGCCCTTTTGAATCTCTTTAACCTCAATGCGGGCTCCCGGGTAATCGGCAAATCTTTTTCTTAGGTTTCCAACTATAGATCTAAAGGTATCGAGATATTCTTCTTTAATATCCACTACTATCTGGGCATGATCGGCTTTCTCAGCTTCAGGAATTATATTGTTAAATATACGGGGATTTCCCCTGCCAACATTTGTGGCATAAAGTTCAACTTCATCCATATCTGCCAGAATGGTTTCAACATATCTGGCCGTTTCATCAGTAGTATGGAGATTGGTCCCCGCTGGTGTATTGATATTTATAAAAAACTGCGACTTATCAGCCAAACCGAACATACTAACATCAATAAATCTGAATAAAGAAACACTGAAAAACAAGGCAATTAAAGCAATACCTATTATACGTACCGGATGACTAAGAGACCATGCAAGCATTTTTCTATATGGTCCCTGAATAAAATTATTAAGTTTTTTCTGAAAATAATTTTCTTTAACTACAGTTTTTCCCTTTAGAATCTTACTCGAAAGCATTGGTACATAGGTCAATGCCAGAATAAGAGATACACTAAGTGTGTAGATAACTGTCAGGGGCATACTGTATATATATTCACCGGCTATGTCTTTCATTAACAGGATCGGCATAAAAGCAAGACAAGTGGTAATCGTTCCCATAACTATGGCGGATGTAATCTGACCCGTACCGGATATGGACGCTTCCCATGAGGATTTACCCTCTTTCATATGGCGGCTTATATTTTCAGATACAACAATTGCATTGTCTACCAACAGTCCGAGGGAAACAATCAATCCTGTAATGGTCATTTCCTGAACGCCAAACCCGGACAGCCCAACCAGACCCAATGCAATAATAATAGACAGCGGAATTGTAAACATTACAATAATGGAAAGCCTTAATGCAATACCAGTAAGGATAATAATACCGACTACAATAATTGCAAGAATCAGGTTGGAGAAGAAATCATTAATTGATTTGTTCACACTTTTTGATTGGTCAAATACGGTATACAGAGCCATTGAGTCCGGTAACCTGCTTTTGAACTGGCTGACTTTGTTTTTTGCTTCTTTGCTTATATCGAATATGTTGGTTCCGCTTTTACGATTGGCTGTTAAAAAGATAGCCCTCTCACCATTGAATCTGGCAAAATAATCCAGGTCTTCATAAGAGATATCTACAGCAGCTATGTCTTTTAAATAGAGGTATTGACCTTGTCCCACCGGGATAGTTGTGTTTTTAATGTCTTCTATTGATTCAAACGAACCGCTGGTTTTGATATTAAACTTGCGGGTACTCAGGTTGATACTGCCGCCGGGAAGATTGTAATTAGTACTCTGTATTGCTCCCAAAATATTGTTAAGCGGAATGTTCATCTTTGCCAGCTTTTCCATATCGAGGGAAATACGAACTTCCTGTTCAGGGTAAGCCGAAATTTCAACTTCCTGTATACCATTTATAAGTTCCAGCGCATCCTGCAATTCTTCAAATTCATCCTGCATCTCGGAATATTCCGCCGTCCCGGAGACAAGGGCAAACTGCATGATAGCTACATTGGCTAATTCGAATTTATGTGTATGGACAACTACACCCTCCGGAAGATCGTTTACCACTGTGTTTAACTGTTCAGTAACATCGGAATGTTTCTCGTCCGGATCCACACCAAACAGAAATTCGATATTGATGTGGGATACACCATTAGTGCTGCTGGAGCTGATATTATCAATATCATCCAGCTTATTCAAAACATCTTCTATTGGCGCGACAATTAACTCTTCCATATCCTGTGGATCAGCACCAGGGTAGGTAACCACAATTCCAGTGCCTGGAGCAATTACCGGAGGATCTTCGGCTTTTGACATATTCCGATATGTAGCAGCACCGAACACAAGCAGAATAATTGTAACAACCAGGGTGAAATAATAATTTTCTACAGCAAATTTTGTCAACTTCATTACTTATCTCCTGTTTCTTTACTAATCCTGATCTTTGAGCCATTCCGGAGATAGGAAACTCCTGAGGTGATAACTTCGCTTGTCTTTTCCAGACCTGACGCTATAGCCACTTGTTCTTCGAAAATTTGAGCTATCTTTACGGAAACCCTGACTGCTTCTTTTTTGTCCGGGCCTGGAGTATATATATAACCCGAGGTACCGTTTACTTCTGCAAGGGCTTCTATAGGTATCATATACATTCGATATTTCTCAGACGGAAATATATCTACAGTGGCAAACATTCCGGAAACAAGTTTATCTACCGGGTTAGGGAAGCTGAGCTCAATTTCATACAGCCCTGTTGTCTGTTCGGGAGTTTCAGCTACTTCGGAAACTTTAGCTTCAAACTTCTTTTCGGAATAAGCATCAAAGGCTATCAATGCGGAATCTCCAGGTTTGAGCTTAACAATATCCCTGTCTGTAACCGTTACCCGAACAATCCAGTTAATGTCGGCAGCGGCAAATATAAAAATTGGTTTTCCTGACTCAACCAGTTCATTTGCCTCTGCATTACGCTTAAGAATTTTACCGTCTGAAGATGCAATTATAGTAGAATGTTTTAGATTAAATTCAGCAATGTCCAGGTTGGAAATTGCTATTTGTAAGCCGGTCCGGGCATCCTGAAGTTGTTCAAGGCTCGCTACATTATCATTATACAGTTTCTGTGCTCTCTCTGAATCCCTTTTACATTTTTCGTAATTACTTTGTGCCTGGGCCACCTGGGCTTTTATTGGCAGAAGATTTAAATGGGCCAGGATCTGACCTTTTTTAACCGTCTGTCCTTCCTCGACAAGAATCTTCTCTACAATTCCCCCGGTTAAGAAAGAAAGGTTTAGAACCTTCTTCATTGTAACCCTGCCGGAGGAACGAATGGGAAAAGAGATTTCGAGATTCTCAACCGGTGCGGTTTTAATTACAGTTGCGTAATTTTCCCGAACCACTGTTTCTTTTTTGGCGCTACAACCCAAAAATCCCCAAACTATAATAAAAACAAAAACTATACTGATTACAATTTTCTTATTTTCCATTTCACTCTCCTTTACTGTTTCCTTTCCTGTCATAACTTTTGCCCATAAAGCTTATAGTTCATTGCTTTTTCCAGGTAAGCTGCATATATTAGATAATCAATCATACTTATGGTGTGGTTCAACTCGGCTTCGGTCAATTCTGCTTGTGTAGAGTTATAGCTAAATTGACTTTCCATTCCGTTCTCATATTTTTTCAAAATGATTTTAAAATTTTCCCGGGCACTGTTTAATTGTTCTCCGGTTGTTATTATTGATTTCTCAGCTATGACTAAATCATCATAGCTTGCCTTCACATCAAGACGGATATTATTTACAATTTCCATTAGGTTCAGTTTTATACTTTCCATTTCAAGTTTTGATTGATTGATGAGCGATTTTTTCTGCATTCCGCTAAAAATATTCCACTCACCTATTATTGATGCACTCCAATAATCATTGTCCTGTGTAAACTCAAACTCTTCCCCCTGATAACCATACTCAAAGACCCCTGTAACAGTTGGGAAACGGGAGCTTTGATTTAACTGGAGTTCACTATTGGCAATCCCCAAAGTATTTTTCAGGAGTCTTATCTCTTCACGATTGCTTAAAGCAATTTCCTCTGCTTCGTCAGGGGAAATAGTAAGACTTGTTTCTTTTAACAGCAGAAAGTCTTCTGCAATCATCTTATTCTCGATTTCAATGGGTTCCGAAAGGGAACGATTTAGAAGAAAATTGAAATACGAAGCAGAGAAGCTTAGTCTTCTCTCCACAGAAGTTCGTTTTTGTTTTAGTTCAGCTATTTGGGTCCTGGCACTGAAGACCACTTCTTCTGTTTTAACACCACTTTCAACAAGTTTCCTGCTTACATCGAGATTCTCATTAGCCAGCTCCAACATCCTGTCCAATATTTCAATGGATCTGATAGCCTTTAGATAATTGTAATAAGCCTCTTTAATCATTAGGATTAGTTCACTCCTATATATATTTCTTTCGATTGTGCTTATCTGATTCAGGCCGGATTGTATTTTGTGATTGTAATATATACATGTGTTAAATAGAGGCTGTATAATTTCGATTGATGTTTGATAATCATCTTCCGGAGTCAGGGCTATATTTAGATTATCCATATCCGTAGGGAATGTCGGTGCTCCCAATAATCCATTCAATGTGCCATAAACAGGGTTCAGCATATCGCCCATGGGAAGATTCATCTCTCTTCCTCCCTCTGAATAAGTGTAACGTGAACTGAGAGTGATGGAAGGAAAAAACATCCCCCGGGCTTCTTTAAGGATTTCTGTGCTCTTTTCGACTTCAATTTGTTTTTGCTTCAGTACAATGTTGCTCTCCAATCCGATCCTGATATAATGATCAAGAAGGGTTTCGGCAGGCAGTTCCAGACAGAGTAGCGGAACCATCAGACCAATTAATATATGAACTTTTCTAATCACCATATTTCTCCTTTTCTTTTTGTTTCAATTTTTCATTAACAATAAATGATTCTAAACATACCGACTGTTTAGTACGTGTATGACAAAAAAATTTTACTTCTTCATAACTCCATTCATAAAAATATCACTAAAAACTTTCCAAACACTGGTATAATCGAGTTCTTTATCACTCATTCTATATAGTCTTGACAATCCTTCTACCATCAGGATCTGAATAGTGGCTGCACTCTCAAAATCAATTTCCCTTATTTTTCCCGCTTCATAAGCCTTCTTAAGGAGATCCTTGATCCTATCCCGGTTTTCCTCATGTATTGCTAAATAATCTTGCCTTCCTTTTTCGCTTCGCAGTGCCTCTATCTCTATTTCACCGATAAAATTCGATATCCATTCGTTTGTCAGGTTCTTACTGAGAAAACTTAAACCGGTTTCGAACATGGTGCTCCCCGTCATAGCTCCCAGACCTGTCTTCTCCCACATTGAGCGTACCTGCCGTTTATGTTCTTCCAGGATAGCCATGAAAATTTCCCTTTTTGACTCAAAGTGCCAGTAAATTCCACCTTTTGTAATTCCTGCTTCCCGGGAGATATCATCTATGGTGCTTGCATGATATCCTTTTTTTTCAAAACACCGCATTGCTGCATCCAGAATTTCTTTTCTCCGTATTTCTTTTGGTACCTTTGCTGTCATATATTCTCCATACCGACTGATCAGTTTGTTATAATATATACCACTTAAAAAAAATTGTCAATAAAAAATGGACATTTCTTTAAAATGAAAAATTAATTGTATTTTTAATATTTCGGGCGTTCCCCTCCAATCATTAACGCGTTGGTGAGATAAAATATTCGATAAATCAGGTAAAATTTGAAGTGGCAGAGTGATTTTGGCAGTACTAACAGGTGTTAGTCAAATAACAAAAGGGGAATAATATGAAGTATAATTCTGATATTCATCACCGACGGTCAATTCGCCTCAAAGATTATGATTATTCACAGAGGGGACTGTATTTTATAACCATTTGTACACAAAATCGTTTGTGTTTGTTTGGTGAAATTGTGGGCGGGAATATGGTTCTAAATGAACCTGGAGAAATTGTACAGGAATGTTTATGTGCAATTCCAAATCATTTTCCACATGCAAAATTGGATCAATTTGTCGTAATGCCAAACCACATTCATTGCATTATTGAAATCACCGTAGGGGTACATCAAAAACAATTGGTTCTATTGTAAGAGGTGTCAAAATTGGTATAACCAAATGGTTTCATAATAATACAGATATTCGGATGGTGTGGCAGCGTAATTATTATGACCATATAATACGAAATGAGAAATCTTATCACCAAATTGTGGAATATATACAATCAAATCCTTTAAAATGGCAGGACGATAAATTCAATATATAACCTAAACAACTGAATTCCTGGAAATAGATTTACATGGGCTGAAGGTGGTTGTAGAATGATAAATACGATAGGGATGTGTTTCCTGTTTCAAATATTCCCCTGAGATTCATACTGCAGCTTATAAAGATTATAGTAAATCCCTTTTATATCCAGTAATTCTTCATGTGTCCCAACCTCTTCCAAATGTCCTTTGGCAAGTACAAGAATTTTATCTGCATTTCTAATAGTTGATAATCTGTGAGCAATAACAAGAGAAGTTCTGTCTTTCATAAGCTCTTCAATGGCTTTTTGGATAAGTTTTTCTGTTTCAGTATCAACATTTCCAGTAGCTTCATCCAGAATAATAACCTGTGGGTTTTGAGCTATTACCCTGGCAAAGGTGAGCAGCTGACGTTGACCTGTAGACAGATTGGAACCCCGTTCGTTAAGGATTGTCTGATAACCCTTATCCATCTTTGCTATGAAATGGTCAGACTGTGCCAGTAGGGCTGCTTCTTTGATTTTTTCCTGTGTAAGATTCAGCCCGGTCTTAATACTTTCTTCAATAGTGCCGGAAAACAGAAAAATATCCTGCTGTACGGGGATTACTGTTTCCCTTAAGTTTTTAAGTTCAAGTTTTTTAATATCAATTCCATCAAGGAGGATGGTTCCACTGTTAACATCCCACAATCGTGTAATCAGGTTGGCGATAGTTGTTTTGCCTGCTCCCGTATAGCCTACGATTGCTACCTTTTCTCCAGGTTCGACAGTAAAGGATAGATTATTCAGAACAGGTTCATTTTCTTTATAGGCAAATAAGACATCCCTAAACTCAATCTTTCCCTTCACAGGAGTCTGGAGAGTTTCTGTCCCTTTGTCTTCTATCCGGTCTACATCATCCATAAGAGAGAATATTCTCTCACCACCAGCCATAGCAGACTGAAGAATTGTAAATTTCTCGGCAAAATCCATTATAGGCCTGTAAAACTTCTGAATCAGGTCAATAAAAGCTATTAAAATTCCCAAAGAAAGAGCATGTTTCAACAGATTCCCTGCACCAAAATAGATTATCACAGATATTGAAACTGCTGTAAAAAGATTCATTAGGGGTTTAAATGTGGCAAATACATACATTTCAGATAGATTGGCTTTTAACAGAGTTTTATTTTTTTTATTAAATTCCTTTCTATTTGCCTCTTCCCTTCCAAACATCTGAACAATATCCATACCTGAAATATGTTCAGAAAGGAATGTATTTACGCTGGAAACTGCCTGCCGAACACTTCTATAAGCATTTCGAGCAACAATTCGAAAAAAGTATGTTGCAATAAAAACAGGGGGAATACTTAAAACTGTTATTAAAGCAAGTCGGGTATCCAAATAGAATAGTGTTATAAGAACTCCGGCAACCAAAGAAAAATCTTTAAGTACAGATGTAGCAACAGAAGTAAAAAAATCATTTATTGTTTCAACATCGTTTGTAATTTTGGTAACAAGACTACCAATTGGAGTTTTACCCAGGAAATTCAAAGACTGTCTTACTGTATGATTATACAACTTAAGACGAATATCCTCCATCACTTTTTGGCCAGTATAAGCCATCAGATAGACCTGTAGAAATGTAAATATCAATCCGCCAATCAGAAGGCCAAGATAGATAAGACCTCTGCTTTTTACTGCGTTTATATCTGATTCCCTGATTATTCTTCTTTCCCTGATTGAAAGATTATTAAGATCTTCAAGGCCTATAATAATATATTCACCGGATAGTTCTATTTTACTTTTATTATCCTGAATAAGCTTAATAAGCTCGGTATTATCTGTACGTTTGGTAATATAATACTCGGAGGGTATTTTCAAAGATTTATCAGTAAAATATACATACTCAGGAAGTTCTATAACAATTTTATTTCTGTCAATTTTACCTAATATTTCCCGGGAAGTTTCTGTATTTTTAACCCGTGAATATGTTACCAATATATTTTCATCGATAGTTTTCTGCATTATTACAGGCATCATCAGCTCGGCAGCAGTTGCAAAAAAGAGAGCCGTTACGGCGATAATTACATGGAACTTATAGGGTTTTGTAAACCCCAGCAGGCGCTTCATTATTACAGGGTCATAGTTTTTTATTATTTCTTCCTGTTTCAAGCTTCAGCCTCCTGGAGTATAGCTATTTCCCTATAAAAGCCTTCAGTTTTGTACAATTCTTTATGTGTGCCTTTTTGGATAATCCTTCCCTTATCAATAACTATAATGTTATCTGTATGAAACAGTGTAGAAACCCTGTGGGAAACCAGAATATTGGTTTTCCCCTTTCGCACCTTTAAAAATCCCTTAAGGATTTTCTCTTCTGTTGCTGTGTCAACAGAAGAGAAAGCATCATCCAGAATAAGGATGGATGGATCCATTATCATGGCTCTTGAAATTGCTATTCGCTGTTTCTGTCCACCGGAAAGGGTTATCCCCCTCTCACCAACTTCTGTTTCCCAGCCTCCTGGGAAATCATTTAGATCTTTACTTATAGTAGAAAGATCTGCCATTTCCATAATTTTTGAATCCTCAGCATCAGGTTTTCCAAACTTGATATTCTCTTTAATAGTGGAAGAAAAAAGAAAAGTATCCTGAGGTACAAAACCAATAGAGGATCTAAGTTCTGAAAGTTTGAACTCTCTGATATCAGTATTACCAATAAAAACAGTCCCTGAAGGGGGATCAATCAGCCGTGGCAGCAAACGTATAAATGTAGATTTCCCTGAACCTGTTCTACCAAGGATACCAAGAGTAGTTCCTTTTGGAATAATAAGATCTATAGATTCGAGGGTCTTATCTTCACCTGCACCCTTATCGGATCCTGAATATGAAAAATCCATATTTTTGATTGTTATATCCCCTGTTATATTATTTTCTTTAGGGAATTCGGTCGATTTTATTTCTGCCTCCTGATTAAGAATCTCATTTATTCTGGAGAGGGAAGCCGAACCTCTTTGCAATATATTAACTGTAAATCCCATTCCCATGAGTGGCCAGGTAAGCATTGTTAAATAGCTAATTAAAGCTACAAAATCTCCAGGAGTTATCGATTGTTCTATTACGGCTATTCCTCCAAATGTAAAAAGCAGCATAATGGAGATTCCGGAAATAAAGTTTATCAGTGGGAAAAAAAAGCCCCATAACCTGACCAGACGCATATTGCTGTTTTTATACTCTTCATTTGTTTTAAAAAATTTCTTTTGGAAATAATCTTCCCTGGCAAAAGATTTTATAACTCTGATACCTGATAAAGTTTCCTGAACATTTTCTGTTAACCTTGAAAATCCCTCCTGCACGGCTTTGAAATAGCGGCGTATAAACTTTCCGGCAGACAGTACAAGGATTGTAATTACAGGAAGAGGAATAACGGATATTGCCGCTAATTTTGGATATTCTGAAAAAATAATGAAAAGAATTGCCACAGTAAGAAAAGTTGCATCTATAAATGCCACAACAGCTATTCCCGTAGCCATACGAACTGCCCTCATATCATTTGTTGCCCGAGCCATTAGATCTCCGGTTTTAGTTCGACCAAAAAAAGAAGAAGACAATGTTAACAGATGGCTGAATAGTTTGGATCTTAAATCTCTTTCAATTCTTCTTGCCGCCCCTACAATAAAGAAACGCCAGCCAAATCTGGCTATAGCAACGCCAAGGGCTATAGTCATAATAATTATTACAGTTTCTCCAACAAACCGGAGAGAAAAGCCTTTGGTACTTATATAGTCGATGACCCTTTTCATTAACCTCGGAATGTAAAGTTCTCCGGCATCTACAAGAATAAGACTTAATAAGCCCATTAGATAATAGTATTTATATTTTTTTACCATTGGGATAAGGGTTTTGAACTCTTTAAGCATACAGATATTCCCTGGGCAATAAAATAGATGATAAACAGAATATTATTAGTGACTGCATTGCTCTAATATATCAGAAAGAGAAAATAAATTGAACATATTTTTTTTATTGTAAAAGAAAGATTGAAGCAAATTACGGATAATACCGGCTTTTCCTTGAATTATAATAGTGAAACCCTTAGTATAATGAAAGGAAGACAGGGGAGGATAGTACTATGATAAAAGATTTGGTTCTTAAAAACAGATCCTACAGAAGGTTTCATGAAGATTATATAATTGACTCTCAAATATTACTGGATTTTGTAGCTCTGGCAAGGATAACACCCTCCGCTGCTAACAGACAGCCCCTAAAGTATATTCTATCAAATACTTCGGATAAAAATATAAAAATTTTTGAAACTCTTGCCTGGGCCGGATATCTTACAGACTGGTCCGGACCGGAACCCGGAGAACGCCCTTCAGCATACATTGTTGTACTCGGAGATACAGAAATCGATAGGGAATATCTGGATGTTAATGCTGGAATTGCAATGCAGTCAATTCTTCTGGGAGCAGTGGAGAAGGAACTGGGAGGCTGTATTTTTGCCGCTATTAATCGGGAACAGCTGGCTGAGGATCTGAATATATCCGGGCGTTATAAGATTCTCAATGTTGTTGCTCTGGGGAAGCCAAAAGAGAAAATTATTATTGATGACATTGTCGGTGACGACATAAAATACTGGAGAGACAAAGACTCGAATCATCATGTTCCGAAGCGGAGGGTAGAAGAACTGATATTGCCTTAGATAAAAATAGCTTGAGATATTTTTATTGTAAAATTTTGAAATAATGTTAAAATAAAGTAAATAGTGCATCATATGAAGTTACTTCCAGTGATTTTTTGTTCATTTACAGCATATCAGCAGTTCATTTGCAGTAGATATGAGATTGGAAATCGCCTGATAATTGAGCTTAGCAAATGAATTGACATTTTATAAAGAGGTGTTAATTTATGAAAATCAGGAATTTATTTCCCATTATCCTTTTCCTTACTGCTGCCGCTCTTTTCCCACAGGATTCCAGTGTGTTTTCTCTCAATCTGACCCCTGGGTTCACTGTGCCCCTTGGAAGGGATACCGATGCGTTTGATTATGGCGGAGGTATTTCACTTTCAGGGCAGTTAGGTATCCCCTCGTTACCTTTTCTGTATATGGAAGGAGGTGCGGGATTCAGTGTATCTTCGTTAAAGATTGCTTCAGGAGAAACGACCGACGTTACTGCCATGTATCTAATTTCTCCACGGGCTGGATTAGGATTAAATTTTGAACTCTTCCCTAAATTAAGTCTCGGTGCCAAAATCCATGGAGGTTATTACTATGGATTTCTGGATGGTTCGG
>JAUVLL010000221.1 GCA_030600745.1 Spirochaetaceae bacterium
TCAGACCCGAAATATCAGATCCGGTATTGAAGGTGTTGTTGTCATGGCTGCAGAGGAAGGAGATTCGATAGAACAGGGTAATATACTCATCAGCCTGGAAGGCAGTGATATGGAAAGGTCAGTACAGCAGGCAAAAATAAATCTTTCAAAAGCAGAGCTCAACAGGGACAGAGACAGTACAAATTTGCAAAAGGCAGAAAAAGACCTTGCAGATACCCGTCAGCTTTTTACTTCAGGAGCAGTTTCAGGGGAACAGGTCAGCACTGCAGAAGCTTCTGTTAATACTGCCATGTTCAATCTTAACTCCTCTAAACTGGACGTATCCCAGGCAGCTCTTGTCCTTGAAAATGCAGAGAATGACCTGATAAATATCCATATTCGGGCACCATTCTCAGGAGTAGTACTGAGTGCTCAGGTTTTACCAGGAGACATGGTAAGTAAAGGCAGTATTCTTCTGATATTTGCAGATCTCTCAAGGGTACGGTTAAAGGCGGAGGTGGATGAATTCGATATAGGAAAGGTTCAGGCAGGACAAAAGGTAACTGTTACCAGCGATTCCCTGGGAGATGAAAAGCTGGGTTCAAAGGTTGAGAGAATTAGTCCTGGAGCTGAAGTTATTAATAATATATCTATCTTTACAGTTTCTACCGTTCTGAATAACAAAGAAGGAATTTTGAAGCCCGGGATGAGTGCGGATCTTTCCATCCTTATCAGTGCAGATAAAGGTCTTATAATACCCAGTAAAGCTGTTTCCAGTGTAAGAACAAGAAGCTATGTAAAAATATATGTCAATGAAGAAATAGAAACCAGAAAAGTAACAGTTGGTGCAGATGACGGAGTGAATATTGTTGTTCTGGAGGGTCTGGAAGAGGGTGAGCTTGTTCTTATCCCTGTTGCATCGGGTTTCCAGCTTACATCAACAACTTCCACTTCCAGTGGATCATCTATAATACCAGTTCAGGTACCCGGATCGGGATCAGGGTCAAGATAATGATAAAAATTAAAAATATCTCCCGCCATTATCAGATGGGGCCTAATACAGTCAAGGCAATAGATGATCTTACTTTAAACATAGCTGAAGGAGAATTTGTATCGATAGTCGGTCCAAGTGGTTCCGGAAAATCCACACTGATGAACATTATCGGCTGTCTTGATTCTCCATCCTCGGGTAAATATACCCTGGCAGGGGAAGAGGTTGCGGGCTTAAGTAGAAACAGACTTGCTGGAATACGAAACAAATATATAGGTTTTGTATTCCAGAGTTTCAATCTTCTTGGGCGGGAAAGTGCTGTTGAGAATGTTGAACTTCCCCTTATTTATGCAGGTATTCCTCCTAAAGAGAGAAGAGTGAGGGCTATGGAGATACTGAAGAGGGTGGAGCTTGATGGAAGGGAGTTCCATCAGCCTAATGAACTCTCCGGTGGTCAAAGACAAAGAGTGGCTATTGCCAGGGCTTTGGCTGTTAACCCAAAGATACTCCTGGCTGACGAACCAACCGGTGCTCTGGACACAAAGACAGGTGCACAGATAATGGCTCTTTTCAGGGAACTGCAGTCTGAGGGAGTTACTCTTATTATGGTTACACATGATCCTGATGTAGCATCCCAGGCTAAAAGAATAGTCCAGGTAAGAGATGGCAAAATACTTGTAGACGTTCCGGTAGAGGAGTGGAATCGATGACAACATTCAAATTCACCGAATCGGTTAAAATGTCTGTTAGAAGTATTGCATCCAATAAGGGAAGATCGTTTCTTACAGCCCTGGGAGTTATGATTGGTGTTGCAGCTGTTATAACACTTGTGGCACTTGGAAATGGAACACAGAAATCGGTAGAACAAAGCCTTGAATCCCTTGGATCAAACCTCCTTATTCTCTATTCCGGGGAGACGAAAGGTACAAGCCTTGTTAGAAGAAATACTTCAAATATTAAACCCTCTCTGACAGAGGAGGATCTGGAGTTTCTTAACAGTCTTTCTCCGGCACTGATAACTGTTTCGGCTCCGGAATCGTCTGATTCGGGGCAGATAAAATTTGGTAATAAAAATACTGTCGGCACTGTAATTGGTACAAATTTAAACTATCCGGAAGTCAGGAATTTTTATCCCATTTACGGCAGTTTTTTCTCTGAAAATGATCTGGCTGCACGAAAACCGGCTGCGGTAATTGGGGCCCGGATATATAAGGATCTTTTTGAGGATGGAATGGATCCTGTTGGACAGAAGATAAGAATAAATGGTGTAGGATTTACTGTTACCGGTATTATGGAGGAGAAGGGATCTTCCTCAAGTGATACTTCAATATTTATCCCTATGTCAACATTTCAAAAATACATCTCCGGTTCAGATATGTATGCTCTGATTAACATACAGGCATCAGATCCGGATACAATGAGGGAGCTTCAGACTCATATAGAAAATGAGATTTTAAGACTTCATAAACTGCCGAATATGGATGCGGCTGATTTCTATATTGCAAACCAGCTTGATCTTCTTAATACCCTTCAGGGTGTTACAAGTACGTTTACACTTCTTCTTGGCAGTATTGCAGCGATAAGTCTTCTGGTTGGAGGCATTGGCATAATGAACATCATGTTGGTTGCAGTTACAGAACGTACAAGAGAGATCGGAATACGAATGGCTTTGGGTGCTAAATCCTCAGATATATTGAGTCAATTCCTGACAGAGGCAATTATTCTCTCTGTGGGGGGAGGACTCATTGGAATTTTTCTGGGTATTACAACTGCCATCGGGGCAAATAGATTTGGAGGTATGGCTTCCTCTATCTCAATCAATTCAGTATTTCTGGCGTTTGGATTTTCGGTTGTAACAGGACTCTTTTTTGGAGGCTACCCTGCATATCAGGCATCAAAACTGGACCCTATAGAAGCATTACGTTATGAATGATGATGTAGGGGCAGACCTTGTATCTGCCCTTGTCTACAGAAAACAATAATGAAGAATTGCAAAAGGAGATATGAAATGAAAAAAACAATTTTAATTTTACTTTTAGTGTTAATGCCGCTGCTTGTAATGGCTCAATCTGATGATCCTGAGATTATGAAAGCAAAGGAAGAGACAGCGGTTGTCTTTGATTTAGGCAGATTTTTCGGTTATCTTAATACAATGGAATCGGAGGCTCCTGAACTGGCTTTATCGAAAGATCAGATGAAAGAGCTTTATGAAGTATTAAACCGATTTCTTGTAATTGATCGAATAGAAGTTGATGATGCTGATGAGACACTGCTCCATATGGAAGAAGAGCTTCTTACGCTGGATCAGCTTATCTATGTTGACGAATTGGCAATAGAGAAAATGGAAAACAGGGTAAGTAGTACAGGTAGCGGAGGAGGATCAGGAGGGGGCTCCGGTGGGGGACAGCTTGCAAATTATGTTGCAGGCGGTGCATTTAACCCTTTGAAGGATCCTTCAAAAACAATTGGGAAAGATGTTGCCGAATTTTTTAACTACCTGAAAAAGAAACTGGGGAAATAGATAAATCAAGGGCACTTATATGGAGTGCCCTGTTTTATGCCATATATGCACTACTGGAAGTGTTTGCCTGCAGATTGATCGTATTAACATCAACAACACCGGAAACTTCCATTGCCACAGTTTTACAGTACCCAACACTTACATCTCCATAGATCTCTCCCCTAAGAGAGATAACACCCTTACTGGCAACTACATTCAGATCATGTATTGGAAGTTTCCTTTCATACAGAAATAGCTCCGTCACATTTTGTTCCAGCAACAGATCATCCAGATAGCAGTCATAGTTTTTCTTGGTCTCAATTGTATCCTCAATAAGACTTAAAGAAGCATCGACATCCAGAAATTCTGTATTTATTATTAGATCATAGAGCATGAAGGAATCAAGTTTTATATGAAAAAAAGATTTATAAAACCCTTCCCTCTCATTGTTGATATGCCGGATGATTTTTTCAGCTTCTTTGAGATGATAACCATGTTCTTCAGAAAACCGCAGGGCACACTGTCCGACAGGTGCTACAATTCTTACTTTGACTACCCCCGGAATACCACTAAAAAGAACCTGGGTCCCCCTTCCAAGCAGAACACAATCACCTTCCATCGCGAACTCAAGAATTGCTTTCTTCATAAAATGAAGGTATTTTTCTTTCGTTTCGGAGAAACCATGCCAGATGCCAGGCTTTTTCTCATCATATCTGTCAATCATTGGTTCAGGAATTTCAAGCTCAATAAGTTTCTCTCTAAGAACCTCTCTGTCAAAGACCCTTAACCCCTTTTTTTCAGCCAGAGACCGTGCAATATCTTCACCGCCACTTCCCGGCTGTCTTGAAATTGTTACTATCATATTAAGCCTCCTTGGCTGCTGAGATCGTTTCCCAGGTTGCATGCGCGACCAGTCTTGCTACATTATAAAGTTAAGGCCTAAGTGGACAGAATTCAAGAAAATATCATATATAGTTCTCATGTAGATTTATTAATTTCATAATTTTCCTCTATATGAAGGCTCTTAAATTATTAATATATCAAATATATGCATAAATATTTATAATAATCTTAATAATTACAATTTATATTGATATTTACTGGAATAATAGTGTATTTTAGTCATAAATATAATATTTGGAGGCTCTATGCTGACCGCAATTTTGGAAAAAACTGAAAAATCAACTTTCCTGGAAACTGAAAAAGCAATTTCTTTTGTAAAAAAGGTATTTGAATCAAAACTTAAATCCTATCTGAATCTTACACTGGTTTCCTCTCCTCTCTTTACTTCTGCAGATTCCGGGGTTCAGGATAATCTCAACGGAACGGAAAATGCAGTTAGTTTTAAAGTAAAAAATACGGGCATAATAAATTATGAGATTGTCCACTCGCTTGCAAAATGGAAAAGAAGCGCTTTAAAAAGATATAATCTACCACCCGGGGAAGGTATACTTACGGATATGAAAGCTTTAAGACCTGATGAACCTGATTTAACAACTGGAATGCATTCAATTTATGTGGATCAATGGGACTGGGAAAAAGTAATCATTATGGAGGATAGAAATCTTGATTATCTTAAGGCAACAGTCAGAAAAATATACCAGTCTCTTAAGGGGACAGAAGAAAGAGTTACCGAAGAGTTTGGAATAGAAGGATCTCTTCCAGATACAATTAGTTTTGTCCATACTGAAGATCTTGTAGAAAAATGGCCCGATAAAACACCCAGAGAAAGGGAAGATCTTATTACTCATACATTGGGAGCTGTTTTTATTATCGGTATTGGAGGGCAATTGCCTGATGGAACAATCCATGATGGTAGAGCTCCCGACTATGATGACTGGACAACCGAAACTGTAGATGAAAAACGCGGTCTCAATGGTGATATTATGGTCTGGAACCCTGTACTGGCAAGAGCTTTTGAGCTCTCTTCAATGGGAATACGTGTAGATAAGGAAACTATGCTTAAACAGCTGGAAATAAGAGATGAAATGTCCAGATGTGATCTTGATTGGCATAAACAGTTATTGGATGGAGTTCTTCCTCAATCAATAGGGGGTGGAATAGGTCAATCCCGATTGGTTATGTTTATACTGAAGAAACATCATATCGGGGAAGTACAGGTAAGTGTATGGCCGGAGGATGTTGAGGAATCGTGCAGGGATAAGGGTATCGAATTACTGTAAATCAATCCTTATATATGTATTCAATGTAGAGACGCAGCCGAGCAGCAACGAAGTGCGCCCAGGCTGCGTCTCTACAGATGTTACAACGGAAACAAAAATTTATTGAAGTTTATTTTTTCCTCGGACGAGGCATTTGCGATGTCTCTGAATTCGACTTGTTTTTGTGCTGGTCGCAAACAAGTTTGCTGCTCGCACATGCATCCTGGGCTTTTTCGACTAAGAATGGGTC
>JAUVLL010000093.1 GCA_030600745.1 Spirochaetaceae bacterium
AAAGTTTTGTTGTACTGGCAATTTCCTGAATGGACCACCCCTGATGAGCAAGACGAATAACAACATCTCGTGCACCCATAGAAGGTGCCCCTTTACCCCTGGAACCGCTCTTGTTACCCTCTTTAAGAATACTGCCCAGCAGTTTAACCTGCTCCTGAGCTTGTTTTGAGACCTCTTCCATACGGGTTTCAGTTTTTGCCAGCCATTCCCGGGCCTTCTGCATATTTTCAATCCGTTCTTCAATATCTTTTAGAAGCCCATCAAGTTCAGCAACCTGTTTTGCTGTTTCGTCAGCTTTTTTCTTATTCCGGGATAACAATTCAATTTTTGAAGATATATCATGTAAGCTCTCCGGTATCCGGGTGACATCGTCACTAAGAGATCTTACCTGATCATCCAGTTCACTTAACTGCTGGAAATTTTTATCTACACTGACAGTAGTATTCTCAATTATCTGATCTTTCTTTTCCAAACGTTCATATTTTACAGAAACCTCTTTTTCCAATTCTTCAAGATTTCTTATTTTTATCTGAATTGCCTGAAGATCATCATGGGAATTAGTCACCTGTCTCAATTTGGTATCGATAGACTGGGAAATTATTATCAGCTTTTTAAAATCGCCCTCCATCTCCTCGATACGCCTCTTTTCTGTTAAAAATCGACTCAGTTTTACATTTACCTCTTCACCAAGCTTCCTGATTGAAACAAACTTACGTTCAGTCTCTCTTGCTTCATTACTCTGCGCTTCAACTTTAACAAGTTCCGTTTTAAAATCCTCAATAGATTCCTGAAGACTTACCTTTAGAGAATCTGCACGATCAAAAATTTTCGTCTGATTGATAAATCCCTTTTGTCGTTTATCAATCTCCTGAAGATTAACTGCAAGAATTTTATAATTCTCTTCTATCTTTCCATAAAGTTTTTTCTGAAGCTGATCCGTTTTATTCCTGGTTTCAGCAGATATCACCCTAAAATCTTTTATCCTTTTATCAAAATCTACCTGCATATCCCGGTTTTTCTTTTGTATTTCAAGAATAAAGACCTCATACTCTCTGTTAAAATTCTCCATTGCAGTTTCTGTTTTATTACGAAGATCTGTTTCCAGCTGAATAATACCAGTTGCATTTACCTTTAATTCATTCTTTATCCTGGCTCTCTCTTCCTGGGTACCAATTATCAAATCTTCTTTCTGTGATTCAAAATCACCTTTAATCTGGGATATATTATTAAAAACATCCTTTTTCAAATCTTCATAACCTGAAGTAACTTCAATTTGTGATTCTTTTAATTCCTGAAGTATTTTTGCCTGCCACACAATAACTTCCGATTGTACATTCTCTGTAAATCCAAGAAGTTCCTTACCTTTCTGCCCTACTATTTCTTCTATACTCTTCAGCCTGGACTCAATTTCCCTGTCAGATTTCTTTAGCTGTGCACTTATACCTGAATTAAATTCAATAAATTCTCTTGAAAAAGATGCTTTAGCACTCTCCTGTATGTCAAGAAGTTCTTTTTTCATGGACTCCTCTGTATCAATTATAGAGGAATCGGACTGACCCATCCGATCTTCTATACGGGTTTGGAAATTAGTCACCTGACTTTCAAATTTCAATTGATTTGAAAATACTCTTTCCTGAAGCTCCTCCAGCTTTCCCCGTAGCTTATCAGTGTACTCTTTTTCAATTTCAGATCTTTTTTCATCCCCTGACCGGGCCAAATCCTCAAGATTCTTTACAATACTGCCCTGCCATTCAATAACCTTTTCTTCCATAACAACATTTTTATTTTTTAAATCGGAAAAGAAATCATCTTCAAAAACCTTGAGCCCTTTTGCAACATTTTCATAGGCTCTTTTCTTCAAACCGTTCAGATCAACCTCAAGACTATTCAGATCGTTGTATAATTCCTTCACTTCGCCAGATATCTTCTGTCTGTATTCCTGCTGTGTCTGATCCTGCTGTTTCTCATAATTTCTAAAATCTGCTTCAATTCTGGTTGTAACCTGCTCCATTGAAACTCTTAGATTACTCTCAAGAGAATCAAGATCACTGCTAATATCTTCCAACCTGGTAAATTTATAGTTTATATTGTCCTCATACTCCTGGACCCTGGATTCCACACCTGAAATACGCTCCCGAACAGTATTATCAGAATCATGAAGCTCTTTTGATATCTGTTCAATCTCTTTTCTACTTTTGTCAGTAATCTCAGAATAACTATTGCCAAATTCAGATAACTTTGTGCTAATATTACTATTGATCATTGTTAAACTCTCATCAAACTCGCTTTTTAGCGTATCTGTATCCAGAGATATTTTTTTCTTTAAACTATCAAATACTTCATCTTCAAGAGCTTTACCTTTATCCACCGCCACTTTGAGTGATTCTTTGTAAGTAGCTTCAATAGATTTAGCCTTCTCCCTAAATTGCTCAGTTTTCTGATCCATTTCCCCAACCACTGACACAAAATGTCCGGAAACCTTCTCAAGAGATTCCTTCATATTTGCCTCGAATGATTCTACTTCTTCCGATTTCCCGGTTAAAATAGTATCAAATCTGTCGATTAACTCTGCAGTAAGTTGTTCTCCGGACTGTTCTGTTCTATAAATCTGCTCATCCAGAAACTTCTGTATTGAAATAACAGTCTCTTTTTCCATAGATTCTTTGGTGTTTTCCAATTCCCTTACAATACTGGTAAAATCGTCTATCCGGCTTTTTGAAGCAGATATTTCATCCCGAATATGTAAAACTACTTTCTGAGTATCTTTAAGAACCGCAGCTCTGACGACCTTAAGTTCTTTAATATTCTCTTTTGCAAACTCTGTTTTTAAACCGGGAATCTCTTTTTCAAGCTTAATAATACTGAGACCTGCTTCTTTTACCCTTTTCCCAACCTTATCTACAAACTCTGATTCTTCATGAAGCCTACCAAGATTATCCTGAACTTTGTGAGTCATTTGAGTCAGCTCATCCAGTGCTTTATCGTATTCATTTATCCTTTCATACATTTTCTCAATATAGGAGGCTCTGGATTCCAACTGCTCCTCAGCCATGGAAATTCGATTTAGAATAGCTTTCCCTGTCTCCTGATGCACATCCAGTTCGATTGCAAAATTCTTTACTTCTACAGTCTTGTCATCAACATACGTATCCAACTCATCTTTAATTTTTTCTGAGTATCTTTTTATCTTTTCAAGTGAACGGTTATTTTTATCCAGCTGCCTGTAGATGGCCAATATAATGACAACAACAAACAGGGTTATTATATTTCCAATTGTAAATTCCATACACTTCTCCCAACTTCCATTATTGTTACCCATGAACGGTAAGTTGTCAATTATTTAACGTTAAAATCCAGTCCCGAAGATCTATAAAAGAATAGAAGGAAAAATCTGCCCGGCTGTCAGGCTCTGGTTTCCTGCTAAGGTGAGCAGTACGCAGACCTGCATTTTTTGCACCTAAAATATCATACTTGTAGTTATTACCAACATAAAGGATCTCACCCGGACTAACACCGAATTTGCTTATCATATTTGTAAAAGGAGCAGTGTGGGGTTTAAGATAACCAGTCTCCTCTGAAGAAAAAGCAAAATCCATTAAATCCGAAAGACCAAGGAATTCCAACTTTCTTTGTACAGGAAAATCAGAAAGAGCACCAAGTTTAATTCCCTCACGTTTTAAGGAGAGTAGTCCCGGTCTAACATTCTTAAAAGGCTTAACTCCCCTGAAAGAATACTCCCATGTCTGATAAAGATGTCGTTCTATCAAATCAGCAGCTTTCTGCCGGGATATCTTCATGGAATACCCAAGTAACTTCGCCTGGACCTCCCGAAAATCTCCACCATGATCAATCCTGCGAATCTCTTTCCTCACCTTACTAAAATGAAATACCAAACGGGGATGCCAGACAAAGGATGTGAATGATCCAATATACATGGAAAAATTTGGATAGAGTGTACCGTCAATATCAAAACCTACAGCTTTTATTTTCATTTGGTTTTATCTACCCTTTAATATTATTGTAACAATTCCTCCAACATCTATAGATCCAGGGGCTTTATCAAATTCCCATTTCCGAAGTTCTGATATGATAGAATTGTCCATCAGAGAATAACCCGAAGATTGCTTTATTTTCAAGTAGTATAATCTGCCATCATCATTAAGCGAAAATTCTACAAGAACTGTTCTTTCAGATGAGATCATATCTGAAATATCAGATGGAATAATTATAGAAGGCTCACTTACCAGTTTTCTGGTAACTCCAGGACTGTTGAATTCTATAGGAAAATCGTTATACACATAAAGATCACTGTCATAATTAGAAGGATCCCTGGGACTTAAAGAACTCTGTTCTCCTTCATTGGTTAGAACTTTTTCAAGCTCCCCTATAGTCTTTCCGGAAACAACCCGGATATCTGCATTATCATTTTCAGTTTGGGGTATAACTACTTCACCAACATTTAAAGGCTCTTTATCATATTCAATTGTACTCCCTGGAGGCACATATTTATCTTCAGATACATCCGACTCATCAGGAAAGGGAACAACCTTGTGAGAGAGCGCATTGTTACTGATTTCCAAATCGGTATAAGGATCAAATCCCGCTGCATCAGGAACACTGGTAAAAGCTACATCTGACGATACTGCCGTTTTGTGTTCTGTCCCTGCTGAGACGGATTCAATATTTTCAGGGGTTTCTGCAGGAACAGATTCAAATTCCTCTTCTACCTGTAAAAGAGCAGAAGCGGAACTGCTCTTTTCTATTCTTACAGTAACAGGAGCTAAACGTTCAGGAATATCCATTTCAGGAAACCAGTCTAATAAATTCATCCCCCCAAACATAAATGCGTGGAACATAATGCTTATTGCAAGAGCTTTTAACAGACGGTCAGAATCTGCTTTTATCAATTTCCAGGATCCCTCATTTGTAAATTTATACCTGTAAAACCACTTTCTCTAAGAATATCAAGAACATTAACCATTAAACTGTAGGGAGCTCTTCGGTCTCCTTCTATAATAACACTTTGAATATCATCCACCGAATTTTCAGGAAGAGAATTTATCAGATTACCCAGATCTGCGAGAGATGTTTGTTCCTCATTGAGATAGAGTTCATCTTCAGAAACCATTGTTAAAATGAGCTTTGTAAGTACAACCGGTTCAGCACTTGTAGAATCAGGCAGCTCCAAAGGAATTCCCGGTGTAATAATAAAAGTACTGGATACCATAAAAAAGATAACCAGCTGAAAAATTACATCGATCATGGGAACGAGATCTACTGTTGCTACCGGCTTTAAGTGGCGTTTAAAAACCATTATACCCCCGCTTTAAAGAAGAGGACCATATCATTAACCCTGTTCTCCAGGTTTATTATCGTATGATTTGCCTTTCCAACAAGATAATTATAAAACGCTATAGCCGGAATAGAAACAACAATACCTGCAGCAGTTGTAAGCAATGCTTCAGAAATACCTGTTGCAAGGAGTGAAGGATCACCGACAGATCCAAGATGACCAAGTACACCAAAGGCCTTAATATTCCCTGTAACCGTTCCGAGCAGACCGAGTAAAGGGGAAATATGAGCTATTGTCCCAAGAGATGTCAGGTACCGCTCCAGATGAGGAACCTCCAGATTGGCCGCTGCCATAATTGATTCTTTTATTTCGGTTTTACCATAACTGCGATGCTCAATCCCAACCTTCATTAAATTTGAGAGCGGGGTTACATTATTATTACATATATCAATAGCCTCATCATAATGACCTTTCTGAATTGAAGCTTTTAAGCGATCAATAAATTTTTCCTCATCCATCCGTATTCTCCGGAAGAACAGCAAACGTTCAATGATTATAATACCTGCAATTATAGACAGTAATATAATCAGAACCATAATTGGTCCGCCTTTTGATATCAGTATAAACATCGATTCAACTCCTTATCAATTGCTAACTAGAACTAAAATAATTGCATACATATTACAGAGAGATTTTTGTTACCAGTGTAACTGTACCACCATTACCAATATAATTTCCCCATAATTTTCTATCCTCTGAAAAGTATCCCAATATATCATGCCCCTCAAGACTCAGCTCAACACCATCACTAACAGCATAATGAGCACCTATAGAAACAGAAGGTACAATAATAAGCGGATCCAAACTGTATTCACCGGAGAAAAACAACCCATAATCATCCCGCAAATACTCTATTTCTGAAGAAACAAAGTAAACAGGGTTAAGAACATCTTTATCCTTAAGCATCTGACCATTCCACTCAAACAGCATAGACAATCCGGAAGATAATTCAAATTTAATGAACGGGGAGAGATCCAGATAATTCCCCTGTATACTGGTAACACTGAATAAACCTGTTAGCAGATCAAATGAATCCAAATCCACAGACATATAACTATCCATATCCCGATATAACCACTGAATTCCGAAATCAATATTCCTTAATGGAGAACCTGTAAATTTGCCATCCCAAAACCAACCCTTATCAATACCGTCAGAAACTCCAAAAAATGAATAATCACTCCAGGTCTTATAGTTAAGATATTTTTGAATAGAGTAACCAGCTGATGTCTGATACTGAAAAACATCCCTGGAAATTCCGGATATAGAGATGCTGAATGGATATTCAGGGTAAAATTCAGGAAGCCAGAAAATACCGGCATCTGCAAAAATATCTACGGCAGCAAAAGAAAATCCAAGCTGAAGATCTGATAAAAATATATTATTACAGGTATTTATATATTCATTCTGATCATATTCATAATATTCCTTAAGAGAAACACTGAACCAGTCTTTCTTCCATCCAATCCCGCCGGAAGCTGAAAACCCAAGTTCATTGTAAAGAACAGGTGTCTCTCCGGTAAGAGTTTTTTCTGCAATACTTAAACCTAAATCTCCATTCCATGAAAAGCTTCCATTACCTGAAATACCAAGCTCCATATTACTCAGCCTGTGAATTACAGAAGTATGGGAAGGAACCTGCTGCTGCAGACCATCTTCATTTTCTTTAAACGAAATAGAACCTGACAACATAAAGGATTCATCTCCGTTTCTGAAATCTCCCTCAAATGCTTCACGACGATAGAAATACCCGGTTCCTGCAGCATTCTGTCCAAAACCATCCAAACCATCATGAGCAAAGGATAATGAAAACCTTAATCCCTCTCCCAGACGAAAAAGAGCAATATTACCAACTAAATGATTTTTCGAACCAAATCCCAGAAATCCTTCACTAAAAAAAGACGATCCTTCAGAATAATTGAATTCAACAAAATCGGGTAATGGAAGATCAAATTCCATTTCCTCAATAGGAATCTCTCCTGGATCCGCCAGATAAATCTCTAAATCCGGAAGAGCAATCTCATCATAATCAGGAACTATCAGCTCCATATTCTCCTCAGCCCTACTCTCGAACTCCACAATTACGGTTGGTATAATGAGCGGGGTTGAAGAAGGGACGTTATCCTCTGCGTACAAAGACATTGATATAATAAGTGTTAATAGTATAATTCCGTTTTTCATTTTGCCCTCTCAAGAATCATCTGCCCTTCTTTCAACCACTCAGAAGAGGGAAAATTAATCTCCAGAAGATTTACCATCTTTACAGCAGTTTGTCTGTCACCTGCAGCAATTGCCATTTCAGCTGCCCTCAGCATTGATACTGCCATAAGATCTCTGTTCTCAGGATAAATTGTTGCGGCGTCAATAAAAGATTTTGCTGCATTTGCATAATCCTTCTTCAGAAAATAGTAATCACCAAGATAATATACCGCCTTTGAGGCAGAAGCCGGATATTTATCTCTTAAAGAAGCAACTGTACTAAGCAATTCAAAAGCTTTATCTTCTCTACTATTAAGTTTGTAGAGATAAATTCTGGCCAATTCAATATAGGCTTCTCTTGATTCTTCGGTACCCGTCCCTTTCTCTTCAATTAACACACGAAGTTCTGCTTCCGACTCATCCACTCCACTTAGAAGAAGATTAAGTTTTTTTATCTGGCTACGGGCATCTGCCGCATAATCTGACTCAGAATAATTTGTTAATAAATCACTATAAAATGTCAGAGCTTTTCGATATTCTCCCTCTCCGGCATAGGTCAAAGCAATTTTTTGAATTGCATTGGGTCTAAAACTACTGTCAGGATAACCATCCAGTAACTTCTCCAATAAAAGGATTTCACCATACATTTCCCCCATTTTTTCTGAAGCCTCTGCACCCCAGTAAAGGGAAACGTCGCCAAGCACTCCTTTCGGGAATTTCAGTCGGTGAAAATAAAAGGCATTACGGGCTTCCCCGTACATACCAAGCAGAAGATACAACTCTCCAACTTTGAACAAACTCTCCTCTGCCAAAGAACTGGTTCTATAACGATTGTACAACTTTTCATAAACAGAAACGGCAAGCTTATACTCTCCAAGCTCCTCCATTATCTGCCCATGTTCAAATACAGCATCATCAGCATACAGGTCATAAGGATACTCTGTATAGATATTCCGGAAAATAAGTTCAGCTTCATTTACGTTCCCTGCTGCATATACCGACTTCCCATAAAAAAACAATCCTTTAACTTTATCTCTTGTGGAAGCTACGCTACTAAAATCTGCAAAATATTTTGACGCCATGGAATAATCACCCATAAGATAGCAGGACCATCCTGCAAAATACAGGGCATCCTTAAATACTCTGCTATCAGAGTATTCATCTGCAACAAGCTTAAACCATCGGGATGATTCTTCGTAATCAGATAATTTATAAAAAGCCCATCCCCGGTAATAGGCAATATAAGGGGAAATACTATCAAGCCCGGCTTTCCCTGTAATATCTTTGCTTATATATGAGAGCTTATCCAATCCCTCCCTATACCTGCTCTCAGCAATATCTGCAAGACCGGCAATATATTCTATAAGCAATACAAATTGATTTTTATTATCTGTCAGAGATCTGTTTATCAACTTTTGGTAAGTTCCGGAAACAGCAGTATAATCACGCAAATTAAACTGCAGTTTAATTATTTCAAACCATATTTCAGTATTACTATTGTCAAATGGCAGGTACTCTTTGAACATTGCCAGTGCACTGGAATTATCTCCCAGCTTAATAAATACTCTGGCACTTAAAAGAATAAAATCTGTTGTATAGGATCCACCGGTTCCATTGGCAAGGACAGAATCAATTACCGACTTGCTCTCAGGGAATTGTCCTGATCGATATAAACTGTAGGCATACATCCATGCTGCACTGCTGTAATAATCTGAATTTGGAAAAGTAAAAATAAATTCCTTTAGATATTCTTCCGCAGCTTTCCATCGGCCCGCCATCGCGCCGTTAGAAGCGGTCAACGAGGGCGGCAGTTACAGTTTCGCGTTGGGCGATCTGGTGGCGGGGGAGGAGCCGGCATTGCTGCTGGAACTGCTCGCGCCGCCGCGTCCGGCGGGGATCTACCGGCTGACCCAGGCTCTGCTGGCATGTGACGATCCGGCCGGCGGTACGGCCGGCCTCAAGACGCGGGCCGATGTCGTGGTCGAATACCCGTCTGACCCGGCGCGGGTGGTGCAGCAGTCGCCTCAAGTGATGCGCAT
>JAUVLL010000092.1 GCA_030600745.1 Spirochaetaceae bacterium
ATTATCTGTTATCTTTATAACTTCAAGTTATATTATGCTTTTCCCTGAATTTTTCATTATCCCTTCCTATTGACACTCAAAAACTGATCTATATAATTCTAACTTCAAGAACCTAAGGGGGAGTATATGAACGGTGCCCGCATTATTGTTGAGAGTCTTAAGAAAGAGGGAGTTGATACAATTTTCTGTTATACCGGGGGTGCGGTAATCAAGATTTTTGACGAGCTCTACAAGCATGGAGAGGGTTTAAAACTTATACAGCCCAGACATGAACAGGGAGGTACCCATGCTGCCGATGGATATGCCCGTTCTACAGGAAAACCGGGTGTTGTAATTGTAACTTCAGGACCTGGAGCCACAAACACAATAACGGGAATTGCAACTGCCTATATGGATTCCAGCCCTTTGATAGTTATTACAGGTCAGGTTTCTTCAATATTAATTGGGACTGATGCCTTTCAGGAATCGGATGTTACAGGTATAACGATGCCTATTACAAAAGCCAACTACCTTGTAAAAGATATAGATGATCTTGCAGTTACAATAAAAAAGGCATTTTATATTGCAACAACAGGCCGCCCCGGTCCTGTTGTAATTGATATCCCCGGTGATATTCAAAGGCAGGAAGCAAATTTTAATTATCCTGATACTGTAGAGCTTATGAGCTACAGACCAAAAGATACCGGCCACCCAAAGCAGATTAAGAGTACAATAAAATTACTGTCAAAAGCAAAAAAGCCGCTGGTATTGTCGGGGGGTGGTGTTAATTTATCCAATGCTACCGGCGAGATGAATGAATTCCTTGATAAAACAGGTATTCCTGTAGTTCATACCCTTATGGGTAATGGTGTCAATCCTGCAGATGAAAATCAGTTTCTTGGTTTTATTGGAATGCATGGTACTCTATATGGAAATTATGCAATTCAAAATGCTGATCTTATTATGGCTGTGGGGGTTAGATTTTCAGACCGGATAGTTGGAAATTCGGAAACTTTTGCAAAAAATGCAAAAATTATCCATATAGATATAGACCCGGCTGAAATTGACAAGAATATACTGGTCGATCTTCCCATAGTGGGATCCGCAAAATCAATATTAAAAGAGCTGAATAATCTGGATTTAAAGATTGATATAACCGAATGGAAAAACGAACTGATAAAATATAAAAAAGAATATCCTTTAAGCTATGGAAAGGGTGAACTGATTAAACCACAGCGTATTATTGAACTGGCAGAAAAATATTTTCCGGAAGATACAGTTGTTGTAACAGATGTTGGTCAGAATCAGATATGGGTTGCGCAGTATTACAGGATAAAACAACCACGAAGTTTTCTAACATCCGGAGGTTTGGGTACAATGGGCTACGGTCTTCCTGCTGCTATTGGTGCAGCTGTAGGTAACCCGGGCAGACAGGTAGTTATGTTTGCCGGAGACGGCGGATTCCAGATGAATATGCAGGAACTGGGAATAATAAGAAAATATGGTCTTAAAGTAAAAATGATAATTCTTGATAACAGTTATCTTGGAATGGTCAGGCAATGGCAGGAGCTTTTGTTTGAAAAGAGGTATTCCGGTACAGATATGGAGTTTAATCCTGATTTTGTCAAACTTGCGGATGTTTTTGAAATCCGGTCTGTTTTTCTAAAAGATCCGGATAAGGCTGAGACGGTCATAAAGGAACTTGCAGAAAGCACGGAGAGTATGCTTGTTCATATAGTTGTAGATCCTGATGAAAATGTATTGCCAATGGTTCCTGCCGGAAAAGCACTTGATGAAGTATTAACAAAGTTATAGGGGAATGAAATGAAGACCGACCGAATATTAACAGATCATATTGTATCAATACTTGTTCACAATAATCCTGGTGTCCTTTCCAAGATTACCAGTCTTGTTACCAGAAGGGGATTTAACATAGACGGAATCTCTGCAGGTCCCACCAGACAAAATGATATGTTCCGTCTTACAATTGTTGTTAAGGGTGATGATAAGAGTATTGAGCAGATACAAAAACAGCTGTACAAAATAATTGATGTTGTTAAAGTTGCTCCGATTATTAAGAGCAGTATGGTAGGCAGGGAGATCTGTCTTGTTAAAATTAAAGCTTCTCTCGGTGACAGGCACGAGATTTTTCAGATAATAAATGTTTTTAAAGCCAATGTTGTTGATGTTGGGGGGAATGGGTTTATAGCTGAAATTACAGGAGATCCAGATAAAATTGATTCATTTCTTGCTCTTCTTGAGCCGCATCAGATAGTGGATGTAGCCAGGACAGGTATTGTAGCAATGAACAGATGGGACAGGCCGTACAAATAATAAATCATGTAAATTATAATGATGAAAGAGGTAAACCAAAATGAGAAGTGATAGAATGAAAAAAGGTGTAGAGAGGGCACCTCACAGATCTTTGCTAAAGGCTCTGGGACTTACAGACACCGAAATTGCACAACCCATTATTGGTGTTGCATCTTCAGCTAATGAGATTATACCCGGTCATATGTATCTAAAAACCATAGAGGATGCAGTTAAGGCCGGTGTGCGGATGGCCGGTGGTACACCTATGCAGTTTTCTACTATTGGCATCTGTGATGGCCTTGCTATGGATCATGAGGGTATGTACTATTCTCTGCCCTCAAGAGATGTTATTGCCGATTCTGTTGAAATAGTTGCTAAAGGAACTCCCTTTGATGGTATAGTATTTATTTCAAATTGTGACAAAATTACTCCGGGGATGCTTATTGCAATGGGAAGATTAAATGTTCCTTCCCTGCTTATCAGCGGTGGTCCCATGATGGCGGGAGTCTATGACGGAAAGCCTATTGATCTTGTTTCAGTTTTTGAGGCAGTGGGAAGTCTGTCCAATGGCGAGATAGATATGATTGAACTTAAAGAAATAGAAAACAATGCCTGCCCGGGTGCAGGTTCGTGTTCAGGTCTTTTTACCGCTAATTCAATGAATGCTCTAAGTGAAGCTCTGGGAGTATCCCTTCCTGGTAATGGTACAATACCGGCTGTTGACAGTGCAAGAATACGTCTTGCAAAAGAGACAGGTATGCAGGTTATGAAACTGGTGGAAAGAGATCTTAAACCAAGGGATATAGTTACCTCCGATTCTTTTTATAATGCTGTTGCTGTTGATCTTGCAATGGGCGGTTCAACCAATACAACACTCCATTTACCGGCAATAGCAGATGCTTTTGATGTTCCTTTTTCTATTGATCTTTTTGATAAGCTTTCAAAAAAGGTTTTTCATCTATGTAATCTTTCTCCTGTAGGAACCCATCATATAGAGGACCTGAATCAGGCAGGTGGTGTGTCCGCTCTTCTAAACCGGATCCTGGATCTGGGAATATTAAAAGATGAGGCCTTAAGTGTCAGTTTAAAATCTATAGGTGAAATTGCAAGTGCATCAAAATCTCTGAATGATGATGTAATCAGACCAATTGATAAGCCCTATCATTCAGAAGGCGGTATAGCTGTTCTTTATGGAAACCTTGCAGAGAAAGGGGCTATTGTCAAAATAGCAGGTGTTCCCGATTCTCTAAGAGTCCATTCAGGACCGGCTGTAGTTTTCGATGATGGTGAACTGGCGTCCAAAGAGATACTTTCCGGCAGGATTAAAAAAGGAACTGTTATTGTAATTAGATATGAAGGACCCAAAGGCGGCCCCGGAATGAGGGAGATGTTATCTCCAACTGCCGCACTGGTAGGAATGGGGTTGATAGAAGATGTTGTCCTTATTACAGATGGTCGTTTTTCCGGTGGATCTACAGGAGCTGTAATTGGTCATCTTTCGCCTGAAGCAGCAGATGGAGGACTTATAGCAGTTGTAAAAAATGGTGATACAATAACGGTCGATTTTAATAAACGGACTCTTAATCTGGATATATCTGAAGATATTATCATGAAAAGGTTTGATAATATTATTATAAAAAAGAAAGACCTTGGAAACAGCTTTCTTGGAAGATATTCACATTTTGTTCAGTCTGCATATACCGGAGCGGTTTTAAGGAGACCGGAACATGAGTAAAAATATAAAGATATTTGATACAACTCTACGGGATGGATCTCAGAGTGTCGGGATAAATTTTACTGTAAATGATAAAATAAAGATTGCCAGAAATCTTGATGAATTCGGTGTGCACTATATTGAAGGAGGCTGGCCCGGATCAAACCCCAAGGATGTAGCATTTTTTGAAGAGATGAAAAGTGTAAAACTTAAAAATGCAAAATTGACGGCGTTTTCTTCAACCAGATTAAAGAATATTAAAGCAGAGAATGATAAAAATCTTGCAACGATGATTAAAACAGGTGTACCTGTTGTTACGATTTTTGGCAAGAGCTGGGATCTTCATGTAAAGGAAGCATTAAAAACAACAAACGAAGAAAATCTTGATATGATTTTTTCAACAATGGAATACCTTAAAAAATATTTTGATGAAGTAGTGTATGATGCTGAACATTTTTTTGACGGCTATAAAGCTAATCCTGAATATGCCCTGAAAACCCTGAAAGCCGCCGAGGAGGGAGGAGCAGACTGGCTTGTCCTGGCTGATACAAATGGCGGTTCCATGGTGGATTTTATAGATTCCACCTTTAAAACTGTTAGAACCATGTTTGCAGCACCCCTTGGCATTCATGCTCATAACGATTCAGAACTTGCAGTTGCTAACTCCCTGGCTGCAGTTTATCAGGGTGCAATTATGGTTCAGGGAACAATTAATGGAATTGGTGAACGGTGTGGAAATGCTAATTTATGCTCTATTATTCCAAATTTATCTGTTAAAGATGATTATATTACTGTTCCGGGTGAAAGTCTGAAAAAACTCTACTATATGTCCCATTTGGTATCAGAAATTGCTAATCAGGCACATCCTGATTATCTCCCTTTTGTTGGGAAAAAGGCTTTTTCCCATAAGGGGGGTATACATGTTTCCGCAGTAAGGAATAACTCATCAACCTATGAACATGTGTTTCCTGAATCTGTTGGGAATGAAAGGATATTTACTGTTTCCGAGCTGTCAGGGCGGAGTAATATTATTGAAAAAGTTAAAAATATGGGTATAGACCTTCGTTCTGATAATGAAAAAGCCGGGAAAATTCTTACAAGGGTTAAGGAGCTTGAAGCAAAAGGATACCACTATGAGGGTGCAGAGGCTTCTTTTGAGCTGTTAACCAATGCACTTATGGGTAAACAAAAACGTTACTTTGATTTACATGGATATCGTATTCATGTATGGAAAAATGCTGACGGTGAATCCTGGTCGGAAGTTACTATTAAAGCAGAAGTTCCAAAAAGTATTGCAGAATCTCATGGTTATGAATCGCATATAGAACACACTGCTGCAGATGGAAGCGGACCGGTTGAAGCTTTGGATAAGGCCTTGCGAAAAGTTCTTGAAAAATTCTACCCTGAGCTGAAAAAAGTACACCTGGTGGATTATAAGGTCCGTATTTTAAATGCAGAAGAGGGAACCAACTCTACAACGAGAGTTATGATAAATTCTGCTGATGATAAACGGAGATGGAGTACAGTGGGTGTTTCGGATAATATAATCGATGCTTCCTGGCAGGCTCTTGTGGAATCTCTGGTTTATAAACTGATGAAGGATGAGATGGATAACTGAAAAGTGTTGATATATTAGAGAAAATTCAGTGATTTGTTAGTTTGTATACTTGTTTTTTTATGCTGTTTAGTATTGACTATACTAAGATTTAAGAGATTGCAGAGGTTTTTTTGTTAGTTTTAAAGTGTGAAAGTACTGAATCAGATGAATTATACTCTATACCTAAAGCAGCTGGTTCTGTACATGTCGGTTGTTCTATTCATCAACTGAAAAGTCGTGATAAGTACAGTGCTGTGGTAGAAATTGTAAACAACTGTCCTGTATTTGGATTTCTGAATGAGCTTGATACCAAAGAGATTTTTCTTCAGGAGATTTTTACCAGGGAATCCCAGGGGACAACAGGGATTGGGCACAATATTGCCATTCCTCACGGGAAATGTTCTGTAATGGATAAGGTCCGTGTCGGATTAGGTATTTCAAGGGAAGGTATAGATTTCGGATCAATTGACGGTGAGCCGGTTCATCTTATTCTTGTTATCGGAAGTAATCCCTCTAATCAGGTAGATTATTTAAAATCTCTCGCTTTTATAATGAATCATTTAAAAAACCCCTTATTAAGAACGGCTTTAATCGATTTTTTCTCCAGTTACGGAATTCAAAATGAACAAACATATGAAAATTTTTTGGATATAATGAGATCTCAGGTTTTTTCTGCTTAGTTCAATCTGCCTTTAACTTAATATTTGTTATATTACTACAAGAGGGAAGATGATGAATTATATCAATATTACCAGCATATTATATGTAATATATATCATCTTTACTATTGCTATTGCTGTAAGAATCCTTTTAGATAATAACTCTCCTGAAGTATCCGTTGCATGGTTGTTATCCATTGTTTTTCTTCCTTATATTGGTGCTGCTCTGTATATTCTGGGAGGGATAAACTGGAAGAAGCATAAAATATTAAAACACAGACCGGAAATTACTTTCAAAGAAGAGCTTGGTTCCATAATAAACAGACAGAAAAAATTTATGAGTGAACTTTCAAACAGCATCGATAATGATGTAGCAAAAGCTATGGTACTCTCTCTTCAGAGCAGTAACTCAATAATTACTCTGTATAATAAATCTGAATTGTTTTTTTCCGGTGAATCTCTTTTTAATTCACTTACCTATGATCTGGAGAATGCAGAAAAGTCGTTTCATATGGAATATTATATTTTCAGATCTGATGATATTGGAAAGAGAATTGCTGATATTCTTAAGAAAAAATCAAAAGAGGGTTTGGAAGTAAGAATGCTGTTTGACGGTGTCGGCTGTTTTAATAAAATGACAAGAAAGTTTAAAAGAAATCTTAAAGATGCAGGAATCATTACAAAATACTTTTTGAATCCAACCAATGTACTTGCAGGAAGATTGCTGAATTACTGTAATCACAGAAAAATTTTGGTAATAGACGGAAAAATAGCCTATACCGGTGGAATGAATATTGGTGATGAGTATATTACGGGTGGAAGAAAGTTTGACAGCTGGCGTGATACCCATGTCAGACTTGAGGGTGAATCAGTACATATGCTCCAGAGTGTATTTTTATCAGATTGGAAGAATTCCGGAGGTAAATCCCTTCAAAGTATAGATTATTTTCCAGTAAAAGTTGAAACAGATGAAAACCTTCCTATGCAGATAGTTGTAAGTGGTCCCGATTCAGACTGGTTTGCTCTGGAGAAACTTTTTTTTAGTATGATAACAAACGCCAATGGTATTGTTTGTGTACAAACACCCTATTTTATTCCAAGCAGTAGTTTGGTAAATGCTCTTGAAACAGCAGCTCTTAGCGGTGTGGATGTAAAATTAATGATAACCGGTAATCCTGATAAGAGAATACCCTTCTGGGTTGCACATACCTATTTTGATTCCCTACTTGCTGCAGGTGTTAATATTTACCTTTATAAAAAAGGATTTCTTCATTCTAAGGTTCTTGTAGTGGATGATACAATTTCGACTGTAGGTTCCTGTAATATGGATATCCGCAGTTTCCATTTGAACTATGAAGTAAATGCTGTATATTACAATGAGAGGACAGCAAAACAGTTGATAGAACAGTTTATGTTTGATCTTCAGTTTTGTGTCAAAATTATCGATACTGATCGTAGGAAACTGAATGTTTTAAAAAGACTTAGAAATTCAATATTTCGAATAATATCACCTGTACTATAGAGAGCCGAAAATGAAAAACAGCTATTTGATAACACTTGCATTCTCTTTAATTGCATCTATTTTAATTCCCTGCCAGGTTACCGGTAGCGAAAATCCGAATATTATTCAGTATACAACGTTATCTGATAACAGGATTATGGCAATTACCGGGTCTATGGGGTTTGTTTTGTCAGTAGATAACGGAAAAACATGGACTAAGAGAAATAACGGTCTTCCGTTAAAAATTGTATATCCATTCAGCGGAGAAGAATACAGGCGGCTTACTTCCCTTTATGTGGATCCTCTAAACCCGGATAGAATAGCCGTTACGGATTCTTCATCTTTGTTTCTAAGCCTTGACGGAGGTTGGAACTGGGAGCAGATTGAGACTGGCGGACCGGTAAAAAGATCAAATTATTTTAGCTCTGTAAGTCTTGATCCTGTAAATGAAGATCGGATCGTTCTCGGTACCTCATTTAACGGGATATTTGAAACTAAAAACAGGGGAACATCCTGGGAGAAAATTTCTATTGATTTGGAATCTCTCTATCGGGGAGCCGGGTTCTACGAAGAGATTTCCTCTTTAGCGGTTGATCCTTACGATAGTGATAAAGTTTATATCGCTGTCGGGTTTTCAAATGGTGTTTTTAAGGGAAGTTACCGGGATAACAGTCTGGATCCGGTTGTCACTCCTCCCTCAGTATTATCAGGAATAATTAAAGGTTTTGACATTAGAGAAGAGGGGCTGGGAATTTATTCTGACAATATTTTCTACTACAATAAATTTGGCGATGACTCCTGGAAAAGCGTAAAACCGTTGTTTGCAGAAGGACATATATTTGATAAGGCAGAGAATTTGGAAAGGAAATTAATTTCTGCTGATATGACAGGTATCTATGTTAATTCTTTTCACGGGGCCGGGAATGAACTGGATAAGCATCTTGCCTTTATGAAAAAACATGGACTTAATTCGATGGTTGTTGATATGAAGGATGACGAAGGTAAGATAACCTACAACACATCATTGACACTACCCGTAGAGATTAATGCAGTAAGGAAAAGATTTGACCTTAAATTACTTCTGGAAAAAGCTAAAGAAAACAATATCTATGTAATTGGGAGGATTGTTGTTTTTAAAGATCCTATGCTCTACCGTTATTTAGACAGTACTTATGCAATTTGGGATTATAAAAAGAATTCTTCCTGGGGTAATTTAATAAAGAAAACTGACAGTGAAACAGGAGAAGAAAGCCTGGTTCAGTATGAGCATTGGGTAGATCCGTTTTCTGAGTTTGTATGGAGATACAACATAGCTGTTGCAGAGGAGCTGCAGGGTCTTGGAGTTGATGAGATTCAGTTCGATTACATCCGTTTCCCCTCAGATGGAGACTTGAGTACGGCACAGTACAGAAATAAAAGACCGGGAATGACGAAAATAGATGCTTTGGAATCATTTATGAGGGTTGTCAGGGAGAAAATATTTATCCCGATAAGTACTGATCTTTACGGGTTTAATTCATGGTACCGTATGGGAAACTGGATAGGCCAGAATATAGAGATGCTTGCGGATTATGTGGATGTTATATCCCCGATGTTTTACCCTTCCCATTTCCCAACCTCTTTTCTCTCCCATATGGAATATTCCGAAAGGGCAAAATATATTTATTGTGAGGGAACCAGGCGGGCTGGTATAATAACTAAAAACAGAGCTTTGATACGACCCTATGTTCAGGCATTTTTAATAGGAAAAGAGCTGAATATGGAGTATGATGAATATACACGGTATCTTGAGATCCAGATTGAAGGCATTAAGGACGCCGGCGGATCCGGTTATACAATGTGGAATAATTCAAACAGGTATTACATGGTC
>JAUVLL010000186.1 GCA_030600745.1 Spirochaetaceae bacterium
ATTTAAAACCAATTTTTTTATTTTGTTATATATATTAAAAACAATAAAATTTTAGCCGACCTGGGGGTTGGGGGTTTGGCTGTGGGAAATAACCTTTTCCTGAGTTCGGGTTAAATAACCCCCCCAACGTCTCTACTACAGGTTCCTATTCAAATCCTGAACAAGATTCTTCAAATATTTCATATTCTCCAGCGTATACCCCTCCCACTTCATCGGGAAAAAGGTATTGTTGTGATAAAGCGGTTCTTTATCAAGAGGAAAGGGACAGAGTTCCATACTTTTTCCCCATAATTTTGTCCTGGGTACAGGGGAATATTCTGCCAGAGAAACCCTGATACCTGTCGATGCGACAGTTTTTATAGATTTCTCAACCTCCATCCATGATTGCTCCGGTAATCCGCCTAAAATATAGGCTGTTATTCTGTTTTTTGAAAACCCGGCTCTTTCAAGGATCCCTACTACACGATGTAAATCATCATATGGAAACTTATCATCATAATTATTATGGAAAACACTGGAAGAAGACTCATATCCCAATCGGATTTCCTCGAAACCGGCTTTTTTCATAAGAGAGGCTGTTTCTTTATCAAGAAACTGAAGATGTACAGCATTTGGCAGGTAAAACTTAACCGGAAGCTCCTTTTTTAACACCAACTCAAGAAAAGGATTGATACTTCTGCTGCTGTTAACCAGCAAAGCATCATCATAAAAGGCGAAATTTCTGGTATTAAACCGCCCGTACATCTCCACAAGAGATTCAAAAGCAATTTCTGCATTACCACCAATAAAACTGCTGCAAAGAAGATCAGAAGCACAGTAATCACAATGGAAGGGACACCCTTCATTCAGCCTGATTATCCCGGCATCTTCCCATACTTCTTTCAGCATAAGGGGAGCCAGGGGGATTCCGCCATTTGGTTCCGGAAGAGAAAAATCTGACAGAATAGTTTTAATATCTGATGCAGTATTACCGGAAACTACATAATTTGTTCCGGTATTTACCCTGCAATGTTCAGGCATCAGACTTGCATAGATACCGCCTGTTATTACAGGAATATCGGGATACACTTCTTTTGAAAGTTTAACTGCCTCAGCCACCCCTTTATACCAATATGTCATCCCGGATGTTATAAAAATCATATCGGGGTTAACTGCCTGCAATTTACTCTTTAAAATCTCAGGCAGTACTCCGTACCTGCCAAAATAGCGCTCTGATTCCACTCCAAAGGGTAAGGGCGTCCTCATCCTGGGAAACTTACCTGTACCATCAGGCATACGTCTGGGAGTACCAAGAATTCTATTTGTCTCAGACTCATTATAATCCAGACCATTCAGAAAGAAAACATCATACCCGGATTCTGCAAACCATCTTCCAAGTCTTAGAAGACCATATGGTTTTAAAAAAAGATCAAAAAGGGCAAATTCGTATATTGGGGGTTGAAATAAAAGTAGGCGTGGTTTGGTAGATTTGGAAATCATATCTTTATAGATAAACCCAATAAACCATGTTTGGCAAGAAAATTGTTCAATTGGAGCACAATTTGTCCAGTAGGGACAGGTCGCGACCTGTCCCTACTGGACAATCAATGATCTTTTTGTTATCTTTCCTTTTACTTAAACGGCGCCGTACCCAAGCGGTAAGGGAGAGGTCTGCAAAACCTTCATGCACCGGTTCGAATCCGGTCGGCGCCTTACTTTTATCTGCTACGAAGAACTATGAACTGCCTCCACCAGATCCGGAAAGATTTTTATTGTATACCGGAGAGAGGTTATATTGAAGTTAGATATATACTTCTCAAGCTGTCTGCCATACCATAACAGGTCTTCAGACTGGAATTCATTCCCCTTTACTATTAGCTCCGATGAGAAATCTCTCCAATCTTCGACGAATAGGGAATGAGAAATACGATCCCACCATGGTGATGCATACTGATCAAACCATATACGGAGCTCGTCTTTTCTCAATGCTTTACCTGAAAACTGAGGATTATCCCCTGAATTATTTAATACTGCCTTTTCTGTTTCTTTACCATTTTTAGTCAGAGGATTACTCACTTTTAGTACATGGACATGCGGAAAGTGAACAGTAAAAATACTACCCTTTTGTAATTCACTTTCAACACTGATTGCCCCATTCATAGCCTCAGCTAAACTCCTGGAAATTGCAAGACCCAGACCAGTACCCCCAAAACCGAAAAATTGTCCTTTCTGCTGGGTAAAGGCTTCAAAAATATTCCCCCTCTCTATATCCGGGATTCCCATACCGGTATCTCTTACTTCCAGGGTCAATTCTGCCCATTTCCCATCTTCATCTCCAAGCATTCTCCCTCTTAAATTAACAGATATCTTGCCTTTTTCAGTGAATTTCAGAGCATTCACAACCAGGTTATATAGAATTTGGCGTAATCTATGGGGATCAGCCTGTATAACTTTCGGAGTTCCAGGTTCAATCCCAATCTCAAAATAAATATTTTTTTGCTGCATCTGATATGAAAAAGTGGAAAATGTGTCCTTAACCAGTTCGTCAAGATTACAATTGTCCAAACGAACCTTGAGTATTCCTGCTTCAATGGAGGAAAGGTCAAGAAGATCATTAATTAATGCAAGAAGCTGATTACCATTCCGTTTAATTGTTTCCAGAAATGTACCAATCTTTGGATTCTCTGTCTCTTTGCTGATCATATTTGAATAACCGATAATTGCATTCATAGGTGTGCGTATTTCATGACTGATATTTGCAATAAAATCACTCTTACTCTTATTTGCATGTGTAAGCTGTATCTCAACTTTACGCCGTTCCAGGATCTCCTCCTGCAGTTCCATTACTCTTTGACGATCAAGTTCCTGTGTTTTAAGCTCAAATTTGTGCTTCTGTGTTTGGAAAAACTGCCTGATTAGCAGGTATATTACCAAGGCAGCAAAGACCAGATAAACAAGATAAGCAAGAGGAGTACGCCAGAACGGAGGAATTACATTTACAGTAACGGCTAATCCCTCTTCATTCCAAATACCATTATTGTTTGATCCTTTTACTCTAAAAGTATACTTTCCAAAAGGAAGGTTTGTATAACTGGCATATCGTCTGGTACCGCTATAGATCCATTCCTTATCAAATCCTTCCATCTTATAGGCATATTGATTCTTTCCCGGATTTTTAAAATCGAGGGAAGCAAACTCAAATGAAAAAAACTTTTCCTGATATGATAACTCAAATTCATCTATTTCCTGGAGTGATTTTCCCAGCTTCATCTCTTTATCAAATATTTTAAATGAGGTAAGACGAATCGGAGGAATATAGGTATTACTGGAAAAGCTTCCCGGGTATATCTTGTACAAACCATCAGTAGTACCATAATAAAGAGACTCTCCCTTTGCACCAGGATAAAAACCAAGGGCAGATTCTGTAGTAAAAACTCCATCATCATCATCAATGGTATAAAAATTTCCATCATCCGGTGTAAAAACAGTCAGACTGCTGCCTGTACTAATCCATAGATGCCCCTGTCGGTCTTCCAGGATTCCATTGATTTTATTTGAAGGAAGACCATCCTCCTTCATATAATGAGAGAATTTATCTGTCTCTCTATCCAGCAGGTTTAAACCGCCGCTAATAGTCCCTACCCATAAGTTATTTTTACTGTCCTCAAATATTTCCTGTATGGAATTATCTGTAAGTGATGCCGGATCATTTTCATCGTGAAAATATCTTCTAAAGGCACCTGACCTGCGGTTGAATAAATTAAGTCCATTATTGGTTCCAATCCACAGATTATTACAACCATCAATAAATATTTTATAGATTAAGTTATCGCTCAAACTATTTGGGTCATCAGGATCATTTGCATAATATTCAGCTTTCCCTTCATTATAGCTGTAATGCATCAGACCATTATGATATGTTCCAATCCATAGTGTTCCATCAGTGTCCATTTGCAAAGAATAAACAATTGTGTCAGGGAGGGGAGTATCCGAATTCTCAGAGAATAACCTTTTAAAACTATCCGTCACGGAATTATACTGATTCAACCCTGCATTAGTTGCAATTAAAAGATTATCTTCCCTATCTACACTAATGCAATTTACAGTATCGTTAGTTATTGATCCTGGTTTATCAGAATCATAGGTATAATGGACCATCTTATCATTCTTGTCATCGTAACGATTAAGCCCTCCATTATAGGTGCTTACCCATAGCTGGTCCTTTGAATCTACAAATACAGACATAACCCTTCCGGAACTTAACGAAGCGGGATTATCCGGTTCATTTGTCCAGTAATGAAGATCATTAGTTGTCTTTCCAAGCTTATTTAGACCGCCGCCATTGGTTCCTACCCATAAAATCCCGGAATCATCTTCAAACAGGGAATAAACAATATTGTGACTTATACTGATATTTTCATTGGCCTTATGAAGATACTGAACAGAAACTTCACTTTGGAGATGAAAGCTGATTAAACCTCCCCCCCATGTTCCTGCATAAATTATGTCCCCATCATCTATATTCAGAGAGTACGTTCGATTATCAGGGAGAATGTAGTTAGTAAAAAGACCTGTTCCGGTATCTAATTTGGAAAGGCCGCCGGCACCCCAGGTTCCAAGCCACAACTCGCCCTCTTTAATCTGTTTTATTACCATTACATTATTGCTGGCAATACTTTCAGGATTGTCTTCATCATGCTTATAACTTATAAAATCGTCTGTTTCATCCCGATACCTGCTTATTCCGCCATAAGTCCCTACCCAGATATTCCCCTTAGTATCCTCATGTAAAGCCCGGACTGTATTGTGACTTAGGGATGTAGAACTCTCAGAATTATGGAAATAATGTTTAAAGCTGCCTTTTTCACTATCAAATAAGTTTAATCCATCCAGGGTACCAACCCAAAGGCAGTCACTGCTGTCTTTTAGAATAGCAACAACAACATTGTTTGATAAACTTTTATTATCACCCTCAATATGGGGATACCGGGTAATTATTTCTGTTTTTATATCAAATTTATTTAATCCCTGATATGTTCCAACCCATAAAACATCATCTTTATCTATATATAGAGTCTGTATTTTGTTATTACTAAGAGAATTACTGTCAAAGGGTTGATTTCTGTACACCTTGAACTCATATCCATCAAAACGATTAAGCCCCTCTCTTGTTCCAAACCATAGAAAACCTCTGGAGTCCTGTACTATGGAAGATACTGACTGGCTTATCAGCCCACTATTCAAACCTAATTTTTGAAAAAATATGTATTCATCTGAATACCCTGGAACAAGATTTGCAGAGAACAGCAATAGGAGGAGAAACCATTTTGCTGGCGGTTTCATATTTCTTCCATATCCATCAAACCCGGATAGAGCTTTTCCACGCAGGCAGGACATAGACTATGGGTAAATTCAGCTTCAGTATGTTCGCTGATATATTGCTCTACCTGCATCCAGTAACCCTTATCATCACGAATATTTTTACAGTTTGCACAGATGGGTATTAACCCCCTTAAACTGGAAACCTCTGCCAATGTCTCCTTAAGCTCTGCTATTAACTGTTCCTGTTCTTTTCTAATCTGGACCAGTTCAACATGGGTCCTTACTCTGGCAAGTACTTCAGCCTCCTCATAGGGTTTGGAAATATAATCAACGCAGCCGACACGAAATCCCTCTATTCTGTCCTTTACATGAGCCCTGGCAGTAATAAAGATTATAGGAATATTTTTATCGGGGTATTTTTTCAGTAGCTTCACTGCAATTTCAAACCCACTTTCATCGGGAAGCATTACATCAAGAAGAAGTAGATCCGGAATCTCTCTTTTTACGGCCAGATATGTCTCCTCAGCATTAAAAGCTATAGCTATTCGATAATCCTGAACCTTAAGAATTGAATAGAGAATCTCAACATTCTCCTCTACATCATCTACAACAAGAACAAGCGGTTTCTTTATAATTACTTTTTTTTTAGTATTCATAATTATTATTGTAACATTAAATAATTGAACGTACAATAATTATATTCAAATACAAATATCAGACTGTTTAAAATCCTATCCTAACCCGGGAAGCAGTTCTTTTAATCCGGATGTAAAGATCATAAATGCAAGACTAAGCAGTATTATGCCGCCAATTCTGGTTATGACATCATTTCCTTGCGCTCCTATTCTTTTAAGCACAGAACCCGAGAAAAAATATGTGGCAAACACCAGTAATCCATGAATAAGAATTACTACATTGAATGCAAGTCTGTCTCCTATGCTCACGACCTGACTCGCCTGGGTCACAACAAGTGCTATCGTTCCGGCTCCCATAGTAATGGGAAAGATAAGGGGCGTAACAATGATCGAATGCCAGTCCTCATCCTGATTAATTGAATCCTGATCAACCTTACGACGAGGAGAACCGCCTTTACTTATCATAGGAAGAGAAGCCATAATAAGTACCAGTCCCCCTGCACACCTAAGGGATGCAAGAGATATACCAAGAACTTCCAGGATAAAATCTCCCAACCATGCAATAAGAGTTAGATTTATCACTGTAAAAAGCCCAACTCTAAAGGCAATCCTGTTCCTGATACCGGGACTGAAATTCCTGGTAAGAGCTGTGTATGGTCCTATAACTGCGAAGGGGCTGAAAATTGAGAACAGGGCCACCAGATAGAGAAGCAGTTCTTTAATTGAAAATGTCATTTCCATGATTACTATTGTAGATAAAAATAATTATTATTC
>JAUVLL010000212.1 GCA_030600745.1 Spirochaetaceae bacterium
TTTTTAATAAGATAGTGCTCTAAAACACCCTTTTCTTTGGGAGGCATTGCATCAACAACTGCCCAATATATTTTTTTTACCCCGTTTTCCCTGAACATATTGTTAAGCCGGCTAAGTGCTTTGCTGGTTTTAGCAAATATCACTGCACCGCTTGTTGGCCGGTCAAGGCGGTGAACTACTCCAAGAAATACATTCCCCGGCTTATTATAGGCAGTCTTTATATATTCACGCACCTTATCCGCCAATGTTTCATCCCCGGTTTTATCTCCCTGAACAATCTCTGAAGTAAGTTTATTTACAACTATTAAATGATTATCTTCAAATAGTATTCTTTTTTTTATTGGAATATCTTCCCTCTTATACTTCATTAATGATCAACTCCTGGGTTTCCTGAATCTAATTAATTTTATCTCTTTGGTACTTAGTCTATTCCCGCCTGCTCTGACATTCTTCACAAGAAAATCAGATACCGGTAAGGATTCCTCCAGAATTTTAATTCTTGGTTTTGGTACATAGACAATGGCTATTTCCACATCCGCTTTTATAGTCAGCTTCAGCAGCTTACTGTCATCAGGAACAGCCAGATAAGACTTTTCCATAATAAACTTCTCTATTTTAAAGCGCTTTAAAAAGATATATTTTGTTTTTTTATTCTGATAAAGTATGGAAAAGATAATATTATTCAGACTTTCCTTATCCGCATTACCACAAAAAAGCATTCCTTTGTCCACAAATAATCTATGGGGAACATCTGTCACAGAATAGATACCATTCTTTCTTATTATCAGCACCCTGTCGTAAGATGAGACCTTAAACAGGGACTTACCTGTTTTTACATCAGTTCCCAAATACCCGGTATCATCATCATAATAGATATCGATATCTCTTTGAGCAGCTTCCCTTGCATCAACCTTTTGAAAAGAAGTTATTTCTGTTTTTCTTTCAAACCTGCTTTTATTTTCTTTAAGCACTTCTTCAAGAAAACCCACAGCATATTCTGTCAGGTTCTTCAACTTATATCTTACATCTTTCAATCTGACCTCAAGTTCTTCGATCTCTTTTCTTGCTTTGTTAATATCATAAAGAGAAATACGTCGTATTGGAATCTTAAGTAATTTTTCAACATCTTCTTCTGTAACTTCCCTTTTTATCTCTTTTTTATAGGGAATAAACCCATCAATTACTGCTTTTCTAACCGTCTCACTGGTAGATTTATCTTCTATATCTTTGTAGATCCTCTCTTCAATAAATATTCTTTCCAGAGTTCTTGCATGAATCTTATCTTTAAGATCTGCTTCCATTACATTAAGTTCTGCCTTAAGTACTTCTAAAAGATGCTTCACATGATAAGCTATTATTTCACTTACGGTCATAATAACAGGCATATTATCTTTAATAACAAGAAGGTTGATGGATATTGAACTTTCACAATCTGTGAAAGCATAGAGAGAATCTACGACATCCCTTGTATGAACATTTCGAGGCAGCTTAATCTCGATCTCAATTGTTTCGGTTGTAAAATCATTAATACTTCCGATTTTTATCTTACCTTTTCTGGATGCATTCTCAATGGATGTAATAATGCTTTCGGTTGTTGTTCCAAAGGGTATTTCCCTGATTACTATTCTCTTGGAATCAGAAGTATCAAATTTTGCTCTTACAAGAACTTTACCCAATCCATCCTGGTAATCGGATACATCAATAAATCCGCCCCCGATAAAATCCGGAAAAAGTTGAAATGATTCTCCATGAAGTGCAGAAATAACAGCCTCTAAAACTTCGTTAAAATTGTGAGGGAGTATCTTTGTCGCCATACCAACTGCAATACCTTCTGCCCCCTGAATAAGCAGGACGGGAATTTTTGAGGGGAAAGCAACTGGCTCTCGATTCCTACCATCATAGGATTCTTCATACTCAGTAATTGCGGGGCTGTATAAAATCTTTTTAGCAAAGGGAAGAAGACGACACTCAATATATCTGGCAGCTGATGCAGCATCTCCTGTAAAAACATTACCAAAATTACCCTGTTTTTCAATAAAAACTTCCTTGTTGGCAAGAACAACCAGAGCTGAATATATAGATGCATCACCATGGGGATGATACTTCATACAGTTACCAACCACATTGGCAACTTTATGAAATTTCCCATCATCCATTTCAAAAAGAGAGTGAAGAATTCTTCTCTGAACAGGTTTAAAGCCATCTCTAATATCCGGAATAGCTCTGTCTTTAATTACATATGATGCATATTCAAGAAAATTCTGTTTATAGAGGGTTTCCACATAACTCATTATATAAGATTCTCCATTATATACTCTCTCCTGTCAGGAGTATTTTTTCCCATATAAAACTGCATAGTCTCCCGGACATTCTTAAGAGTTTTTATATTAACCCTTACAAGCCTCATATCCTCACCAATGAATTGACCAAATTCCTTTGGAGAGATTTCACCAAGTCCTTTAAACCGGGTTACTTCAGCATTGCTTATCTCTTTAAAAGCTTCATCCCGTTCCTTTATATTGTAACAATATATGGTTTTTTTCTTATTTCTCACTCGAAAAAGAGGAGTTTCCAGTATATAAACACGTCCGGCAACAATAAGCTCTTCAAAATAACTCAGGAAGTAGGTTAATAAAAGGTTCCGGATATGAAACCCGTCAAAATCGGCATCAGTTGCAATTACTATTCTGCCGTAACGAAGATTCTCAATATCATTCTCTATTCCAAGAGCCATCATCATATTGTAAAGCTCTTCATTTCGATATATATCCGCCCTCTTTTTTCCAAATACATTTTGGGGTTTTCCCCGAAGCGAAAAGATTGCCTGAGTGTAAACATCCCTGGACGAAACCATAGATCCCGAAGCAGATTCTCCCTCTGTAATAAAAAGGGTACTAAGATCTCCATTTTTATCCCAAAGATGCCGCTTACAGTCTTTCAGTTTTGGAATCTTTAAAGAAATTTTCCTGGCAGCTTCCTTAGCCTCTTTCTTTACTGCATTTAACTCCTTTCGAAGTTTCTCATTGTTTACAATTTTCTCTTCAAGCCTTTTTGCAGCAGTGCCGTTTTTATGAAGAAAATCTACAACTGCAGATTTTACATCCTGTATTATCCAGCTCCGAACCTCTGTATTTCCAAGTTTATTCTTTGTCTGACTTTCAAAAACAGGATTCTGAAGTTTTACTGCAACAGCCCCTGCAACACCTTCACGGACATCAATACCTGAATAGTTTTTCTGCAAAAACTCATTAACCCCTTTTAGGAGCCCCTCACGATAAGCGCTCTGATGGGTACCTCCATCACTGGTAAACTGCCCGTTAACAAAAGAAAAATAGGTCTCTCCATAATTATTTGTATGAGTAAAAGCAAACTCTATCCTTTTATTTTTTGAAAACCCAATTTCGTAAAGAGTATTGGCATCCCCTATTTCTGAACTTAAAAAATCAAAAAGCCCGTTTTTAGATACAAACTTCTTTCTGTTAAAAATAAGAGAAAGTCCGGAGTTAAGACATGCATAGATCCACATTCTTTGTTCAATAAACTCCGGATTAAAAGTATACTCCCCAAATATTTCCTCATCCGGTATAAATTCTATAAAGGTGCCGTCTTTCTCATCTTCTATTTTCCCTTTCCTTTTGGAAATAAGAATGCCCCTCTCAAATATCGCTTCCTTATACTTTCCATCCCTGAAGGCCACAACCCTGAACCTGCTGGATAATGCATTTACAGCCTTTGTACCGACACCGTTCAAACCAACTGAAAACTGAAAAACTTCATCGTTATACTTGGCACCGGTATTTATAATAGAAACACAATCTATTACCTTACCAAGAGGGATACCACGACCATAATCTCTTACTTTTATAGTTCTATTGTCCAGTTTAACAATTATTTTGTCTCCGAATCCCATAATATATTCATCGATACAGTTATCCACAACCTCTTTTAAAAGTATGTAAATACCATCATCAACATTTGATCCATCTCCAAGCCGGCCAATATACATGCCGGTACGAAGACGGATATGTTCAAGCGAGCTTAGGGTTGTTATCTTGCTTTCATCGTAAATTGTATTTTTTTTTGCACTCATGAATAATCCATTGTATTATTTTAATTAATCTCCGATTAGAACAGCATTCTAACACGGGGAAGCAGATTCTTTAAAGAAGAAGCCTTGAATTTCTTAACAATTTAATAGATTTTATATAGATAAACTACACTCTGGGTGGAAACAGGAGAATTGGATGGAATGGAGAGCAAGTCATATACTGATAAAAGAGAGAAGCCACGCACAGGAACTCCTGCGAAAGATAAAACAGGGAGCAAGTTTTGAGGCCATTGCAAGAGATTATTCAACCTGCCCCAGTAAATCCAAAGGCGGAGACCTTGGCTGGTTTGGAGAAGGGAAAATGGTTCCACAATTTGAAGCAGCTGTAAAAAGAATGGGAATCGGTTCAGTCAGCGATCTTGTTCAGACTCAATTTGGATTTCACATTATTAAACTGACTGGAAAAAAGTAAAAAAAATCCTCCTTTTATTATTCTTCTTTCCAAATCAGATTATATGTAAGAGAATCCAGCAATTCCTCATATTTATCCTTTGAGAACTCTGCTTTAAAATCTGCTGTAATTTTCTCAGCCATACACTCATCACCAAAAAGCAGATCAATTACCGTCAAAGCATTTATCTTTGCAGGAATAATGAACGCCATTTCTTCGTCAGTCACCTTAAAGTCTTTTGAATGAAGATCTCCCGAAAAAGCACCAACCATGGGATGAATTCCCGGTTTCAAGTGGGTCACATCCCCCATGTCGGTTGAACCTCCGAAGGGACCCAGACAGGATACATTATCTTCTCCTACAATCTCTGCAGCATTCTTCATCCATAAAGCAGAGAGCTGCTTATCATTTCTTAAAGGCATGTATCCGGCAGTAGTTGTTATCTCAACACTTGCGCCAACCCCCATTGCTCCTGCTTTAAGAGATCTGTCAACTTTTATATTAGTGGCCCTGATGGCTTCGGTTGTTCTGGCCCGGACATACATTTCAGAGGTAACATCACCGGGAACTACATTAACACTGTCTCCTCCCTTTGTGATAATAGGGTGAACCCGAACCATATCCTGATCCCGAAAAGTTTCCCGCTGGGAATGGATAGAAGTCAGTGCGATATTAAATGCATTAAGTGCATTTATTCCCTTCTCCGGTGCTACTCCTGCATGAGAGGCTCTTCCCCTAAAACGCGCAAATTTTCCAATAAAACCGTTGCTTCCATCATTCATAAACACATTCCTGCCGGGAAGATCTGACTGTGCATGGTTCATTATTACCAGATCTATATCATCAAACTCACCCAGATGAATGAGCTCCTGCTTCCCTCCGAAGTATTTTATCTTCCCTTCATCCTTAAGCCCCTGCCGGAATTCCAGATCGATGAATTCTTCTGCAGGAACGGCGAACAGCACCACACTGCCGTTTAGTTCATTAATGATATGCCGCAGACCGAATCCTGTTCCTACCATCCATGCTATCTGGGCAAAATGTCCGCATGCATGCACTGCACCTGTTTCGGAATCGGCTGCAGGATGGTCGTGATTTATCAGCGCATCAAGCTCTCCAATAATCCCTACAACAGGTCCCGGCCGGGCACCCTTAAGGGTGCCCCTGATACCGGTTATAGCAAGACCTCTTTTAACATCAATATTCCATCCTGAAAAGATACGGTCAACCTTCTCCGCAGTCCTGTATTCCCTGTATCCGACTTCCGGTTCCGCAAAAATCTCCTTTCCAAGATTTATTATACTTTCCCGGTTAAGATCAATGTCTTCCAGGGCCTTTGTTTTAATTTCCTTAAGGGTCATATCAATCCTTGAATTTTAAGAACAATCTGGGCAACAATGGCCGAACCGAAGAAAGTACCTATAAAAACTGCAATTGCAACAACCAACAGTTTCCAGCTGAGCTGTTTAAGCCTTGTAACCTTCATACCTATAGAAATTCCGGCAAAAGCAAGAATTGGAGTTG
>JAUVLL010000359.1 GCA_030600745.1 Spirochaetaceae bacterium
TTCCGGATTTTTGGAATTCCTGTTATGACCTCCGGAAATTATCAGATGGGACTGTGCCCTGGTCAATGCCACATAGAGTATCCGCTTGTTCTCTGCCAGATCTTTATCGGCTTCCAGTTCTTTTGCCCGATCGTAAAAATAGTTGGCTTTCCCCCCGGACCGACTTTCATATTTTAAAGTAATCCCAAAATCATCAGAGATATAATAAGGAGCACTTCCACTTTGTCTCCCTGCATTCCCGGTATTTGCAACTATTACAACAGGAAATTCAAGCCCCTTGGATTTGTGAATCGTTAGAAGCTGAACACCTCCTGTTTCATCCCTCAGTAATTCCAAATCCGGCAATTTTTCATATTTCCCTAAATTGTCTCTTATAAAATCCAGAAAAACAGCAAGACAATCCCCACTGGCATCTGCACGAACTGCCAGTGTTCTAAGATAATCATAGTATTCCAGATAACCATGATACTCACTATTGCTCATTAGATAATTCCTGTATCCACCTTCATACCAGATTACTCTGATAAGATCTGCAATAGAGACAAAGTCCACATCAGCTGCCAGGCGAATATAAAGATCCCGGGCATTATTGTATTTGGCTATATCATCTTCCCTGATTACAATATCTTCCAGCTCCCCTGGAGAACTCAGTGAAAATGCATCACCCTTATTAAGAAGAATTGTAGCAGTAATATCATCAGAAAGATTAACTAAAGGAGATCTTAACAGAGCAGCATAGGATACTCTGTCATCAGGATAGACAAGAAGCTGAAGCAGATTATAGATGTCGTTAACAGGGGCTTCCATAAATAATGCCCTAACCCCCTGAACTGTACAGGGAATATTAAGCTTACGAAAATATTTTTCATACATTATCTGATTACTGGTAGATCTCATTAGAATCGCGAAATCATCATATCCGGCCGTGACAAGAGAACCTTCTTTTACAATTTTAAAGCTCTTATTCTCCACTTTGTCTTTAATAAAATTTGCAATATACCAGGCTTCAGCCTCGTTGTTATGAAGATAATCTTCCCCAGTTTTAGATTCCGGTTTATAAAAGACAGAAATCTCCGGCACCAGACCACCCACAGGATTTCTGTATTCAAGAGCCTCAAATTCAGCTTCAAAAGGTTCATCAGCATCTTTCATAACAAGATCAAAAACTCTGTTAAAAAACCTGATCAGATCCGGCTCACTTCTATAATTTGTACTAAGAGCTAATGCTTTGCCTCCCGAATTTATAAGCTCCCTGCTTAGCCCCTTAAAGACACTGACATCCGCTCCTCTAAACCGGTAGATTGACTGTTTCTCATCTCCAACAAAAAACAGCTTATCCGGTTCAAGATCTTCTGCTCCGGGAATTCCGGTACCTGCCAGCTCACTCTTTTCCGCAAGAAGATAGAGTAATTCCTTCTGCATTAAATTGTTGTCCTGAAATTCATCAATCATGATATAGCGAAATTCTTTTTTGTAGAAATTTCTTAGATTGATATCTTCCTTTAAAATATTGACAGCCATCTTCGAGACATCCTGGAAAGTGAGTATCCCGGAAATTCTTTTTCTTGCAAGAAACAAATCCTGAAATTCTTTAAGAAGGCCAAACACACCTTCAAGAAAAGGAAGGCCTACAATTCCATTTGCAACACTTTCTGTTATAGCTAAAAGAATCCGCCAATTATCAATATATTCATTTAAGATAGGTCGTTCAGGATGCTTTCCCCTTCCTTTGGTTAAATTTAAACTACCAACTAATTCCAGAAAATCCCTTACTCCTGCTTCATCAGAAAATTTTTCCAGATCCCATATTTTTTCAAACAGATTAATATTAGCTAACATGGCCTTCCCGATATCAGGACTCAAGGAGTAAACATCTATTCTGATTTTTTCAAGCTCTTCAAGATTTTTCCGGTAGGCTATATTCAATTCTAATTTCTGTTTTTCAAGTAATCCTGCAAAATCTACCGGATCTGATATATTAAATTCATTGACTGCCAGAGGGACAAACATCCCCTTATAAACCAACTCGAATCCATGAAGATAGATAAACTCCTGCAGATACTTATCGTCCTGCTTCTTTAGTAAAAAATCGAGAGCAGCCTCCTCGGCTATACCTGCAGCAGCCTCGTTATCTGATAAAAAATCACTGGAAACTCCAAATCTCTCAGAACCATTCCGAACAATTTGAGCAGAAAAACTGTCAAGAGTAGATATTCTTGCCTTGTCAAACTCTGCCGCCTGACTTAATACAACAGGGTTGGTACTGGAAAGAAGCCGCTTATAGATGCGCTCATTCATTTCGGCGGCAGCCTTTCTGGTAAAGGTTAGAGTAAGTATATTTTCAACCCCTGCCTTCCCCTCAGAAATCAGGCGAAAGTATCTTTCCGACAGGACAGTAGTTTTTCCCGCGCCGGCTCCCGCAGATACAACCACATTGCTGTCACAATCTACAGCCGTCTGTTGATTTTTATCCAGTTTTCTCACTTCCATTTTAAGATTTCAACTCCTGCCGGTTTTCTCTGTTAAATTGCCCAGTCTTCTACTTTTAATGTATTGATCCTGCCAAATTCTTTTACATTGTGAGTAACAACAGTCAGCTTGTTTGCCATGGCAATGGATGCAATTTGTGTATCCCGTTCACTAATCATTATTCCCTTTTGTTCCAGACTTGCCCGAATTACAGCATATTCCTCAGCTGCTAATTCATCAAAAGAGTATATTTCCAATAATGATAATATTTTTTTTATTTTTGCAGTCCTCTCCTTCTTTTTTATTGGAGATTTCTCTATTCCATACCATATCTCAGCAAGAGTAATGCTTGAAAGTGATAAATTTGACGGAGATTGGTTTATTATTCGGTCAATCACTGTCTTGTCACCTCTCATCCAATAGCTGATTATATTTGTATCGAGCAGGTA
>JAUVLL010000315.1 GCA_030600745.1 Spirochaetaceae bacterium
CAAAGATATATGAGTTATTTGTAAATAATGGTTTTATAATAGACTTGAAGATTGAGTCAACTTTATTTGAACTGGATTATGAATCTGTAATAAAAGAAATAAAGAATCGGGATATGTCCCAACTAAATCTTATTTCCGAAGAGAAGTACCAGACTGGATTGGAAAAAATTAAAAAGGATTACAAAGAGAAGAAAATACATATCTGTGATTTTGCACTGATAAAATGCAAGGGGATAAAAAAGTATGCAGTATAGTTTTTTATTGAAATTAAAAATTACAATTTTATCTTATACTGATTTTTTGTTTGACACCGTTTTTTACTTCAACTATCATTGTTCTAACCATGGATAACTGTATATTTTGCCAAATTATTAATGGAAACGCTCCATCCCGGATTATCTATGAAAATGATAAGGTGATCTGCTTCCTGCCCAGAGAAATAGAAGTTTACGGCCATACTATAATTGCACCAAAACAACATTGGACCGATCTGTATGATATTCCGGAGGATGTGTTGTGCGAATTAGCCAGGGTATCAAAAAAAATCACTCTAGCTTACAGAGATAAGATCAATGCAACCGGAATGAATTTATTACATGCCAGTGGTGTCGATGGTCAACAATCAGTTTCCCATTTTCATATTCATCTGCTGCCAAGATTCAAGGACGATAAAATAAATACCTGGCCCAATTTATCAGTAGTTGAAATCGATAGAGACGAACTGTTGGAGAGGCTCAGAATTGATTGAATTAGTTTATGCAGATCAGAACGATTTTATTTTCCTTAAAGATAATGACTCCCACATTGGAAATGGGCTGCTTAAAGAAAAGATTAGAGTAAAAGAGATAATTGTCCTTAAAGAAAATGGAGAGACTAGAGGATGGCTTAGATACGGACTGTTCTGGGATATAATTCCTTTCATGAATATGCTTCACATTGAAGAATCTTATAGAAGAAAAGAATTGGGGAAACAGTTTGTATTGTTCTGGGAGAGGGAGATGAAGAAATGCGGACATAAATTTGTAATGACTTCCACTCAATCGAATGAGGAGGGGTAGCATTTCTATAGGAACCTGGAGTATAAAGATGCCGGATCTCTATTACTTCCGGAGGAGCCCCTGGAAATCATCCTTATCAAGTACCTGTAGTGGCCTGTCGAGCCTAATCAGCATTCGTTAGATCCCGCTACGGTGTTTAAGTACTTTAAAAAGTTTCAACCGCATCTATTAAAATCAGCGAGAATTTCATCAATTGTATATCGGGATGTTATTGCGAGCATGGGATTTGTGTTTTGATAGTAAGAGAGCGCGATCAGTCCGATAGATAATGCCCAGCCACGCCCCCGTTTCCAGGTCGTTTCATCGACCTGTAATGCAGATTGGAATGTAGTACGTGTAGTAGAGGAGAAAAGATTCCATGCGACTATAAGATCACCGGCAGGATCAACCACGCCAATTGACCCGAAATCAATGACAGCAGATAGTTTTCCTTGCTGAGAAAGCAGGTTCCCGGCATGTATGTCTCCGTGAATCCAAACGGGACGACCACTCCACTCAGGTATCCAGAGGACTTTTTCCCATGCTGTCAGCAGAATATCCGTATCATATATGTCACTAAGTTTTTTGATCGCGTCACGAGTCGCGTAATCCCTCAATATCAGCGATCCGCCGCGACCGAATCCTGGAGAAGGACCATCTGTAGTATCAATTTGCTGAAGTGAAGCAATAAACTGTGATAGTTCCTTCGCTGCATGGTGGGGATCGGTTATATTTTCGATTGTTGCGTTTTCACCTTCGAGCCATCTGTATATTGACCAATGCCAGGGGTAACTCCCGCTGGGGATTCTTTTTACAATTGGTAGAGGTATAGCAAGTGGAAGAAGCGGTGCGATTCTCGGTAACCATGTATGTTCTCTATCTACTTGCGCTGTAGCTCCGGGGATGCGAGGCATACGCACAAGCATATCATTGCCAAGTCGATAGAGAGCGTTATTGGTTCCAGCTGAGAGAACCTTTTCTATTGGTAGTCCATTGAATTGTGGGAATTGATCAGAAATCAACCGAAGTACGAGAGATTCGTCGATGTCAATCTCGTCAATATGCATTTTACCCATGGCCATCTGCACCTTTCATATTTGGAAAAATTGTATTCTATTCCAGTGGAACAAACAAGGATAGAATAGTAAATTATAATTGTATCACTTTCAACAATGGCTGTTGGATTTTAACAGCTATGACTTACACCTGTTATCAAGAAGATAGTCTATCAATTCTGATAAATCGATCTTTGCTGCACAGCAGTACTTATCAGCAGCCCCATATATAACAATGAGTTCACCATCGATTACAAAATTACCTTCAGGGAATACTACATTTGGTACATCACCAATTTTCTCATACTCCTCTTCAGGTTCCAGAATGGGATCGGGAGTTCGGGCTATCATCTTCCATGGCTCGTTAATATCAAACAGGGTAGCTCCGGCCCTATAGATATTCTTTTCGTCGACACCATGATAGAGAAGCAGCCATCCCTCATCAGTTTTTATCGGGGGTGGTCCTGCACCGATCTTTTTTGATTCCCAACCCGCTTTTGTTTTCATCATAAGTTTGTGTCCTGAAAGGTGTCTGCCTTCCTCATTATAATATGCAAACCATATCCCAGGAGCATCAGTACCGTAGTCGGATCCGATCCAGTTGCCCGGTCTGTGGATTACTGCGTATCTGTCACCAATTTTTTCCGGATAGAATAGAGTGTCCCGTTCACCGACACCAAATGGGGTAATCACTCCCTGCCTTTCCAGATTAAAGAGATCCTTTCCTCTGGCAAGGGCAGTATAGGCATAGGACTGTTCGGGTTTTGGAATGCCAAGCCGGACTCTGACTGATCCTGGACAGAAGGGAGTCGGGCTTACAACATATGTTAGAAAAAACTCCTCTTCTATCTCACATATCCTTGCATCTTCTATGGTAAACTCCCATACTTTCTTATCGATTTTGAGTATTGGCTCATCGGCTCTTTCAATAAGATTCATATTCTTATCAAATGTTGCATGGCCCAGATTTGCTGCATATTTAAGATAATCACCGCACGCTCTGTATAGAACATGTATTTTCCCATCCTTATAAAAAGCAGCAGGATTGAAGGTCGCACAGGCCTCCCAGTCATCTCCTGTCGGGCTTATTATCGGATTATTTTTAAAACGGGACAATTTCATCTATAAAACTCCTTCCTTTTAATCAAATGCAATTTCATCTCTAGGATCAATATAGTCTGTAATCAGCACCCACACGATTTTCTAATTACAAGGCTTGTTGCAACAATTGACTTCGTAGGATGAAGTTCAGGGTTTTCCATAAGGTCGACTAGTCTGGAGACAGCCATTGTACCCATCTCTTTGAGGTAGATATGTACAGTGCTTAGTTGCGGATAGGAGAGTGAAGCCCAGACAATATCATCAAAGCCGACAACAGCAATATCTTCCGGTACCTTTATTCCAAGGATGCGTGCTTCATCTATCACACCAATTGCGGTCGAGTCATTTACTGCAACTACTGCTGTAATATCAGGGTATATATTCTTAATAGCTTCCTTGAAAAAGTCTTTTCCTGTATCGATGGTTGTATCGGGCATATGAATAATCCTGTCCTGAAGCCCTTTCTCCTTTAACGCATCGCTGTATCCCAGTTTCCGCTCATTATT
>JAUVLL010000110.1 GCA_030600745.1 Spirochaetaceae bacterium
ATAGGCATTTCTACCTTTGTGCAGGACTGTGATAAATCATATTTGAATAAATAAAAAAATTAAATTGAAGCAGATAAGGTTTGAAATTTTTCGTCAGTCGAGAATCTACGTCCAACAGGATTCGAACCTGTGACCTACGGCGTAGAAGGCCGTTGCTCTATCCAGCTGAGCTATGGACGCATGAGAATTTTGGAAATCGTCCCTCGGGATGAGAGGATTCGAACCTCCGATCCCCTGGTCCCAAACCAGGTGCCCTAGCCACTGGGCCACATCCCGTCAATGGAAGGTAATATATCCGTTATATCATTCCAAGGTCAAGTGGGTATTGTATAATTCATGTCCTTATAATGCTGTTGTATTTAGATTTTTATGATACTGTATCCAAATGGATAAATCACAGCATGTCAGAGAGATTTACAGGCTTCTTCAAAAATTATACCCCAATCCAGTTTCCTTTTTAAATTATAATTCTCCTTATCAATTGATGGTAGCAGTTATTCTGTCGGCTCAGACTACGGATGCACAGGTTAATAAGGTGACACCTCTGCTATTTAGAAATTATCCTGATCCTAAAGATCTGATGGTTTCAAATTTGGGTAAGGTTGAGATTATTATAAGGTCTACCGGGTTTTATAAAGTGAAAGCACGTAATATTACCGGAGCAGCAAAAAAATTGGTGTTAGACTATAATTCTGAAGTACCGGAAAATATGGATGAGCTTCTTACAATTCCAGGTATTGGAAGAAAAAGTGCCAATGTAATCCGGGCTCACTGCTATAATAAACCGGCAATAATTGTTGACACACATTTTTCAAGGGTTACAGGGCGAATCGGTTTAACAGATTCTTCAAATCCTGTAAAGATAGAGAATGATCTGTTGTTACTAACAGATAATAGAATACAGACAGATTTTTCCATGTTAATAAATATTCACGGCAGGAAGTTTTGTACGGCTGGAAATCCCCTATGTGAAGAATGTGTTTTAAACAGTATTTGCAGGTATTTCACGATGAAGAGCGATGAGGGCAGAGGCTTTTGCAATGTCTATAAATCCAGCTTGTCAGAAAATTCCTTGACAGACAGGATGAAATCACTTTATCATTATAGACAGTATTTAAATTGACAATAAAAGTAAAAGTCAGAATTGCTTTTGGAGGATGGATTGAGTAATCTGTCGGAGAGTATAAAATCAAAATTAGCTGCTATGGCAGAAGACTATATCAGACAGCTTCCTGCAAGGTTTGACGAAATTTCAAGATATACTGAAAATGCAAAAGATGATCAAAGTTGGGAATCTCTGGAAATCCTGAAAAATTCCATTCATAAATTAGCCGGTTCGGGTGCAACCTTCGGGTTTGATGAACTTTCTGAGAAATCAAAGAAACTGGAAGAATATTTAAGTTCTTTTCTACAGGACAGCATAATTCCCAAATCTCCTGACTGGAATGATTTTGACTGCTTTCTGTCTGAAATTGAGGATATATGCAAACCGGAAGAGAATGTGGAAGAGCTTGAGGAATTAGAAGAATTAGATGAAATATCGGTATCAGGAACTGATGATAATAGAATAGATCCTCAATTAGATAGGTATGAAAGGAATATGCTGATTTATCTGTCAGATAAAGAAGATTCTATTCTTTCAGAAATCTCTGATCAGATGGCAATATTTGGTTTTCACATTGATGCTTTATCCAGTATTGCTGAAGTGAAAGAGTACCTGGGGCAGGATAAGTGCAGGCTTATAATAGTTAATTCTTCTTTTATTGAAAACAGTGATACTGCAGGTTCGGAGCTTATGCAGTTAAAGAAAAGCTGTTCTGTTTCCCTGTCCTTTATATTTATTGCAGAACGTAATGATTTTACTCTTCGTCTTAAGACTGTAAAAGCTGGAGGTGATGCCTTTTTTGTTATTCCTCTGGATACTGGAATGTTAGTAGATAAAATTGATAAACTGACTTCGAGATCAAGTCATCCACCTTATCATGTTCTTTTAATAGATGATGATCCTGAACAGATTGCATACTATGCATTTGTGCTGCAGCAGGCCGGGATGATAACCTCAGTTGCATCAAATCCAAAGAGGGTTATAGAGGTCCTTGTTGAATCCAAACCGGAGCTTATTTTGTTGGATATGTATATGCCTGTATGCAGTGGAATTGAGCTTGCAGCAATTATCCGCCAACATGAAGCATTTATGACGATTCCCATTATTTTTCTTTCTGCAGAAAAATCTGAAGACAAACAGCTTGAGGCCCTGAAATCCGGCGCTGATGATTTTCTTACAAAACCTATAAGACCGGAAACATTAATAATCCGAATAAATGCAAAAGCAGCAAGAAGCAGGAATCTGCGTTTCTTAATGGAAAGGGATTCACTTACAGGGCTTCTTAATCATGCTCATTTGAAAGAAAGAATTTCCATTGAGCTGATACGGGTAAAAAGAAGTGGTGGTAATTTAAGTTATGCAATGATAGATGCGGATCATTTTAAAAATGTAAATGACTCCTATGGACACCTTGCAGGAGATCTTGTTCTTAAAAGCCTTTCACGAATGCTTCAGGATCGTTTAAGACGTACCGATATTATAGGGCGGTATGGTGGAGAAGAATTTGGAGTTATATTGATAAATACAGATTCTGAAAATGCATACAATGTAATGGAGGAAGTTCGGAAGAACTTTGCTCTTGTAAAACATAAATCTGATGAAACTGAGTTTTATGTTACATTCTCATGTGGAATCGCATCTTTTTCGGAATGTGAAAGTCCATCAGAGTTGAATGACGCTGCTGATAAAGCAATGTATATTGCAAAAACTTCAGGTCGTAACAAAACAGTTGTTTATAAGCCATAAGAAGGGAAAAAATTCCGGTTTTTCTTTTCCTGCCTCCTTAGTTTCTGCTCCCATATCGTTTCCCATCTGATATTTTCCCACCAGATATCATTTATAGTTTCTATTCGGATAAGTTCTAAATTATTTTTTCTCCATGTAAATATTTCTTCTATTTCTAAGTGTACAAAGTTCAGAACATCCTTGAGAACTGAATCTGTGTTTACAGTAGCAAGATAAAACCCTGTTTGAAGATCAATAATACCTGGTGTTTCAAAACTGTCTATACGATTTCTTATTTCATTAATAAAATTTGTATTTTTAATTTGCAGATAGATATCACCATCTTTATTATTACTATAATCAGTAGTGCATAATGCTTCCGGTAGTGTTACACCTTCAAATAGATCTTTGTTTATAACCTTTGGAACATAGGTGACAGGAATCATCACTGGTAGAGTCCGGGCTGATACCAGACCAAATTTTTTAAAAATCAAGGTTCTTAATTGCATAATTTTAAGAACTATATCTTCGGATGGGATAATAGAAAGCAGAAAATATCTCATTATCTGACGATGACACATTTTGGATATATAATGAAGCGGAAAGTTAGTGTATTTAGCGGGATTTATTGCAGTTTATCCTGTGACATGATAGTCTGTAAAAAAGGAGGGAAGAGATATGAAAAGAAAAGTAGAGCGTGTCTCAAATAATATTACAGAGATACTGAAAGCTATTCCGGATGTAGACTGTATTCTTCTTCATGAATCTGCTGAGAGAGATATTGTTAATCCGTACTTTTTCCTTAGTTTTGATGTTTATTACTCCGGATCCTTTCCCCAGGTAGAAGAAAGGAGGAAGCTTTTTAAGGCCGTTGGGGCTTTTGAATCTTCCCATATTCATATGAAAGACAGATTTTTTCTGGAAAATCTACCGGTTAGAATTGAGTATAAGCAAAAAGATCGTGTGGATACTATTATAGGTGATAAAGAAGGCAATCTGTGGGCATTTCACGACAATGGAACATATATGTTCTACAGGTTACAGACTGGTCAAATAATGTATAAGAGCAGTAATTGGATAGAAATAGTTCGTAAAAAGTTAACTACTCTTCCAGAATCATTCTGGAGTGCGATAAGGGACTCTTCCCTTAGTTCCCTTGAGCATTATCTGGTGGATCTTAGTTCTGCTGCAGTAAACAGAGATAATCTGTTCTATATGGTTTCTCTTTCAGGTTATATCAAAGATCTGTGTAGTTTTATGTTTGCTGTAAACCGAAAATTTGAACCATCGAGAAGAAGGCTCTCCGATCATATTATGGAACTGGATGTAATTCCTGAAAACTTTGCAGGTCGATTTGACAGCCTTATCAGAGAAGATAGCGAGTTTCCTCCATCCCGTAAAAAGGAGGTTGCAAAATTACTTACAAAAAGCCTGATGCATTTGTACTAAAGATACTTTTTATAGTTGTCACTACTTTTTTGTTCCTTTCATGTCTCAGTAACTTCGAAACCATATCCTTTTTGGATTACGGTGCAGAAATAGCTTTGACTGAGAAACCAGGTGTAAAGGAAATGGATGAAGGTCATCTGATTCTTATTGATAATCAATATGTAACACCCTTGTACAGCCTGCAGCAGCCCCTTGAAATTGCCAGTGAGTCAGATTCTTTTTATCTGCAATATACTTCGGACTCCATGCTTATTCTGAAGATTTATATGGGTGAAGATATTGTTAATGAGGTTAATTTGCCTATTAGTAAAGATATAATACATTATCAGGTACCAATTGACAGCGGTGAAATGATAAGCAGTTTTCGGATAATAAGTGTAAGTTCTGATAAAGATAACAGTAATTTCCAACTACTGGGCGGTGGAATTGAGGAAAGTATACAGGGTTTGTCTGTCCTGAAGAAAAACCAATCCACTGAGACAGTAATCAGACAGGGTATGGAAATTTTAGATTCGGACACTTATCTTTTTGGAGAACTTTCCAGTGAGGCAGACAGAAAATTCAGCCAGGTTTGTATATCACTTAAGTATGATTATACGGGAAAAGGAAAAGTTGAACCTGAATTGGTTCTCTTTTCTGATAACAAGGAGAAAAATTTCGGCTTTAACCCGGTACGTGGCGGTGCAGAAGTTTATTTCTATTCTGATTCTTTGGGATTTATACCAACAGGTATTAATATTAAAAAAAATGATTCAGATTTTATAGTAAGGGGAATAAATATTTTACCTTTTTCAACTATGGTTCCAGTTGATTACACTCCTGTTCCGGCAGATGTAGGTATAATGTTAAGCTATAACCGTACTGCATGGAGAAGAAGTGACTGGGAACTATTTTCCTGGAATCTCTTTCCTGATATTCTTGTACTCGATTACAGAGACTATGCTATTCAGTCTTCAGCACTTAAACGGCTCTCCTTTTTTGTGGAAAAATCCGGTTTTTCAGGGAAACTTATTGATAATGAAACTCTTTCCAAACTGCACGGATGGAATGCCCATGATTACAGAGCAAAAGATCTGGCGGTTTTTTTCAGTATGGCGGAAAAAGAGAACTTTGATCTTAATTTGGAAGAGTATGAAGTTATGAATATCCTTCTAAGTAATAAAATTATTGAAAAAACGGGTAACGGTTATGCTCCCATTTCCGGGGGACTTCTTTCCTATTCCGCAGAATCTTCTCCCCGACTAAGGCGCCTTTTTTTAACTCATGAGGGATATCATGGTATATTTTTCTCTGATCTGGAATTTGCTGCTGAGGTACAGGTAATATGGGATAATCTGGAGGATCCTGAGAGGCAGTTTTGGTATGATTTTTTTGATTGGAAACGTTATGATATCAATAATTCCTACCTGGTAGTAAATGAGTTTATGGCATATCTAATGCAGCAGAGTACCCTGAATGTAGAATCTTATTATAAGGATTATATTATCCCGAAATTTAATATTGCGGTTCCGGAAAAAGCTGAAAGAATGAATACATTTCTTATCAATTATCCGGATCATTTTCTTGAGAATGCAAAGAGGGTGGAAGAGGCCGTATTCAGGTTAAATATAATAACTGCCGGTGAGCTGCGCTGTATTTATTGAATCAGGTTTATTGAATCAGTGATTTTATACCCTTTACATATTTTAATAAATTTGCTATGTTCTGGCCTAAACTGTAAGTAGAGAACTACTCAAGTGAGGATTAAATATGGCTCGAAGATGTGATATTTGTGGAAAAGGTACTATAGCTGGTCATAATGTACCAAGAAAGGGGCTTCCAAAGAAAAAGGGCGGTGCCGGTCAGCATATTGGTGTTAAGTCAAAAAGAGTTTTTAAGCCCAATATAGTTAAAGTTAAAACAATGATTAATGGAACTACAAAGACAGTTAAGGTATGTGCCAGATGCCTGAGGAGTGGTAAGGTCGTTAAAGTATAACTTCTAACCGGATCGAAACTGCCACTTGGACCTGAAGTATGCATTATGCGTATTTCAGGTTTTTTATTGTTTCTGAAGAGGGAGCGAATTGTGACATTTAATAGAGTTCAAAGCAGCATTGATATGATGAAAAACAGGATAAAGATATGAAAAAGGCTTATTCAGTCTATAAATTTGACCGTGAATTGTACTCTACTTCAGAGGGAATAGATAAAATACTTAATGTTGTAAAGCCCTATAAAGGGGGTAAGCTTGTAATAATAGTTTCCCAGAACAACGATCTGGAGAAAAAACTTGAGGAGTTGGTGGATCTTGCTGTATCAGGAGAAGAGATTCTCTGGGCCCGTATGGAAAGGCTCAAAACTGAACAGCTGACATTTGTAGAAAAACTCATACCTTCTTCCAGCAGGGCTGCTGTTGAAACGGAAATAAGGCTGGGCTTTCAGAACCTTGGCGATGTTCTAAAATCTGTCTGGCTTGTAAGTGACTGTTCAGATATTACAAGGAATTATGTAAGGGGTATGGGAAATATCTGGGTAACACGGATACTTACTGAGAAATTAAAATCGGATGGCTTTGCTGCAGAATGGGTTAATTCCAAAGAGTTAATTGATATCAAAATCGGGATTAATGGTTTAACGGTACTTCTGGATTCATCAGCAGTCAAGATTAATACACTAATAAAGGAGCGGGGTGAAGTAGATATCTTTGTCGTAACCGGAGGAAGAGGTTTGTCTTCTGATGGGAAATCTATTTCTTTGGGGCGGCATGGTATGGAAGTTACTGCTTCTGTCTATGCTAATATTCTTACCGCCGGGGAACTTGTTTTTTGGACCAATTCGGATGGTGTAAAGAGTGCAGATCCCGGGAAAGTACCAGCTGCGGTCACAATATCCAGGCTTAGCTATGCTGAGGCGACTGAACTTGCTTATATTGGTGCGGAGATTCTTCATCCCGGAGCATTTACCTATGCAATGCATAAGAAAATCCCTATATGTATTCGTAATATTAATAATCCGGATTCTAAAGGTACCATTATTTCAGATTCGAGTGATGAAAATGGGAATAATCTGATTAAGGGTTTTTCTATAGTTGATAATATTTCTCTTCTTAATATTGAAGGATCAGGAATGGTTGGTGTTCCGGGGATATCTTCCAGACTTTTTTCTGCTCTTTATAAGAAGAATATTTCTGTAATTACTATCTCTCAGGCTTCCAGTGAACACTCTATTTGCTGTGGTGTCTCTTCAGACCAGGCAGAAGAAGCAAAAAAAATTGCCAGGGAAATATTTGAACCTGAATTGGTAAGTTTTAAAATAAATTCCATAGAGACAGAAGATGACTGTGCAATACTTGGTGCTGTTGGAGATCTGATGTCCGGAACTCCTGGTATATCTGCTAAATTTTTCGGCGCTCTTGGAAAAGCAGGAGTTAATGTCCGTGCAATTGCCCAGGGATCGTCAGAACGAAATATAAGTGCCATGATTAAATCGGAAGATGCAACAAGAGCTCTCAGGGCTGTTCATTCCGGGTTTTATCTATCCAATCAAACCTTAAGTATTGGTGTAATAGGTCCCGGACTGATTGGAAGTACCCTGCTGGATCAAATTGCAAGTGAGTCAGAGCGGCTGAAAGAAAATTTTGGCGTAGACCTACGCCTCCGGGGAATTGCCCGTTCAGGGAAGATGATTCTGGATGAAAATAATCTGGATATGTCGAACTGGCGTAATCTGCTTGATAACTCAACTCTAAGTACTGATATTGATGACTTTGCATCACATATCAATTCTGAATATATCCCCCATCGTGTAATTATTGATTGCACTACTTCAGAGGGGATACCTGCTAATTATCTTGATTGGGTAAAAAAAGGCATACATATTATCACACCTAATAAAAAAGCAGGAACAACACCTATGCCGCAGTATCGTGAGCTTATGGAAGAAACAAGAAAAAGAGGTGTCCATTTTTTATACGAAACTACTGTAGGTGCAGGACTTCCTGTAATAGGGACCCTTCGGGATCTTATATTAACCGGCGATAAGATAAAAAAAATTGAGGGTGTGTTTTCAGGAACTCTTGCTTATCTCTTTTGGCGTTTTGACGGCACCACACCATTCAGCACTCTTGTAAGAGAGGCAAGAGAGCTGGGTTTTACTGAACCGGATCCCAGGGATGATCTTTCCGGGATGGATATAGTTAGAAAAACAGTAATTCTAGCCAGAGAGGCAGGGAACAGTGTTGAGATTGAAGATATTCCGGTGCACAGTCTTGTCCCCGGTGCACTTGTCGATGTAAGTTTAGATGAGTTTATGAGCAAACTTGAGGTGATGGACGATGAGCTGGATGAGCTCTACAAAGAGGCTATATCAAGGGATGAAGTTATTAAGTATACCGGTATAATTGAAGAAGATGGCAAATGCGAGGTGCTGTTAAAGAGTTATCCTAAAGATCACCCTTTTGCCGGGATTTCCGGTACTGATAATATTGTTGCATTTACTACAGAAAGATACAATGAGCAGCCTCTGGTTGTCCGGGGGCCTGGGGCCGGACCGCATGTAACTGCAGGCGGGGTTTTTGCCGACTTGCTGAGATTAGCCTCATATCTGGGAGCAAAACTTTAGAAGAAGGTTAGGAAGGTTTTTATATGAAATTTATTAGTACGAGGGGTAACAGTCCAGCTGTAAGTGCATCGGTAGCTATTAGGACCGGACTTGCTCCTGATGGGGGG
>JAUVLL010000177.1 GCA_030600745.1 Spirochaetaceae bacterium
CCTGCATGGGCTGCTTCAATAGCTGCATTCATAGCAAGCAGATTTGTCTGGGAGGCTATACCATTGATAATTTCTGTTACATTGATGATATCTCCTGCAATACCTGCAACTTCTGTAATAAATTTATTTGTTTTTTCAACCTGCTGCTCTCCCCCTTCTGTTACCTTTTTTAGAGTTTCTGCAGATTTACCTCTATCCTGGGCAATTTGGGTTACACTTTGTATAGTAGAAGTAATTTCCTCAATAGCAGTTGTAGATTCTTCAACTGCAGCAGACTGGTCCTGAATAAGCTTGTTTAATAATTCAATGGAAGTTTTTATTACATCAGATGCTTTTTCGGAACTGTGCACACTCTCTGTCAGACTGCCCATTTTTTTATTCATGGAATTAATATTTGCATCTATCTCGGTAGTTGCCGCGGCAGTTTCTGAAGCCGCTGCAGCAATAGCCTCTGTCAGTTCCATACTTCTTGTAGAGGAACTTTGAGTATTGGAAATTAAAACCCTGAATGCCTCTATGGATTTATTAACATATTCTGCTACCTTTCCTAACTCATCATTCTTTTTATAATCAATACTCGTTGAGAGATCACCGGATTTCAAACGGCCTGTATCCCTAATAATTATCTTCATAGGTTTGGATATAGATCCTGAAATAACAAAAGCCAGAATAATCTCTATAATAATAGCCGCGGCGGCAATAATAATTCCGAACCGTATTGAGTCCTTTACATTTTTACGGAGGACAATTTCCTCCTTGTTAAGAATAAGATTCATATTATTCATAGCTTGAATTAAAACAGGTTCCATTTCATGTACTGCAGCCTGTAATTTTGCAACAGTTTCTGTAATGTCATTATCTACTAATACCAGTTCCATAAAATCTGCCATGTAAATATCAAGGGAGGAGTTCATCTCGTCCTTAATCGTCCGGGAAAGTCTGGATTTTGATATTGATTCCTTTATTTCACCTGCAGCAGCCTTAACTCTATCAATATATTTTGCAGTTCCTCTTAATAGATAATCCTTTTCATTCCTTCTTAACATTAAGTATTTAACCATTAAAGAATCTGAACTGTGAAGATCTATTAAATTTTCCAGATTGTGAGCTGCTGTACGAAACTCACCTCTTAACCCGGAATCGGAGTCCAGCCCTTTTTTTATATGGAGCTCTACAGTATGAGAAAATTCGCTTTGATAAGCCTCAATGCTTGCTTTTAAACTTTTTAAAGCTACTTCAGACTGTGCAGTATATTCCTGATCATTCAGTACTGCACTAATTTTTTTATTCAGTAAGGCAATACGTACAACAGAGGCGAACATCTCATCAGTTTTCTCTTTTACCTTTCCAGGGTACTCAAGATCCAAACGAAGAAAAAAATCCTTTTCTGATCTTCTGGCTTCAAGCATAGCGATATTCATACCTTTAGTAACAGATTTTTTTCTAATAATACTTTCAATAAAAAAGTCATATTGATCTCTGGTATCAATCAGACCGGACACAAGAAGGAAAGTAACCACTGAAAACAATATACTGATAACTGCAAATGCAAGTATAATTTTACGTCGAAGATCCAGACCACGATGTTTATTCGTTTTGTTATTAGTATTCATTACAAACTCCTACAGATATTTTAGCATAGTAAAAGGGTTAATACAAATAAAGACTTTTGCGATGTCTATAAATTCAGCTTGTTTTTGTGCTGGTCGCAAACAAGTTTGCTGCTCGCACATGCATCCTGGGCTTTTTGCGCCAGGTCACAGCTAATATATTAGAGAAGAAGTATTTTTTAAGTAGAAAAAGTGATACAGCGCAAATAGCTTAAATAGAAAAATTTCTAGCATTTGTCAAATAATACTGTTATAATTTCCACTAATTTATCAGTTATAAAATATATGAGGGATTTGTGTGCTTGTAGAACCGAAGGTTAATTCACCAATGAAGGTACTTATCGTAGATGATGAAATTTTTATAAGAGAAAGTTTATCCATTTTCCTTGAAGACGAGGGATTTGAAGTTCTTACTGCTGAAAATGGACTAACCGGAATTGAAGAATTTAGAAATAACCATCCTGATATTGTAATCCTCGACCTAAGAATGCCTGAGATGAGCGGAATGGAGGTTATCCCTAAAATAAGAGAAATTACAGATCTGGTACCAATTATTATTGTTTCCGGAAATAATGAAATAAGTGATGCTGTAGAAGCTCTAAGAATCGGGGCATGGGATTATATTACAAAACCTATTCAGAATCTAAATATGATGCTCCACAGAATGGAGCTCGTTTTAAATCAGGCACTTTTACTTAAAGAAAACCGGAACTACCATAATCACCTGGAAGAGATGGTGGATGAAAGGACAAAGGATCTTAAACTAAGCCGGAATAAACTTTCCGAAGCAATGTTCAACACAATTCTGGTTCTTACACAAACTATTGAAGCTAAGGATCCATACACCAGGGGGCACTGCCTGCGGGTAAGCGAATACAGCGTAGCTATGGGTACGGAACTTGGATTCTCAAAGACAGATCTCTACAATCTTCAGCTTGGCGCTCTCCTCCATGATATTGGGAAGATAGGCATTCCTGGAATTATATTGAACAAACCTGGTAAACTTACACCGGAAGAATATGAAGTAATAAAAAAACATCCTGAAATAGGAGAAAAAATTCTTAAAAATATCGATTATTTTAAACCCTTTTTAAATATTATCCGTCACCATCATGAGTGGAACAATGGGAATGGATATCCTGATAAAGAAATTGGGAGCATCTCTGTCAGCAATGCAATTGTTGCAATTGCCGATGTTTACGACAGCCTGGTTACGGACCGGCCATATAGAAATGCCATGAGCACAGAAAAAGCACTGGAAATACTAAAAGAACAAAAAGGTACTCAGTTTTGTCCAAGAATAACAGATCTGTTTTTTGATAAAAAAATATACAGAATACAGCATGATGATAAATTAAAAATTGAATTTGATTTTCAATATTAATCAGATTAGAGAGATGCAGGTTAAATCAGACGGAAAAAATTGCTGTGGAATCGGATGGAAAATCCTGGACAAAGTTCATTATCAGCCTTCCTCTTCATCCCTGTAGAGCTTGACAAAACCCTTAAAAATATACATATTAGCTGAACATCAGCATGGTGGATATAGTTCAATCGGTAGAGCACCAGATTGTGGTTCTGGATGTTGCGGGTTCAAGTCCCGTTATCCACCCTCCAATTTTTTATAATTGGGATGCATGCGCCCATAGCTCAGCTGGATAGAGCGCCGGACTTCGAATCCGTAGGTCGTAGGTTCGAATCCTACTGGGCGTAGATGAAAAAAACGAATTAATATGAGGGGCCGTTAGCTCAGCTGGTAGAGCAACAGACTCTTAATCTGTGGGTCGAAGGTTCGACTCCTTCACGGCTCATATTTTTTCTCAGTATTTTTCTCAGGCGAGAGTGGTGAAATTGGCAGACACGCTAGATTTAGGATCTAGTGCCGTAAGGTGTAAGGGTTCAAGTCCCTTCTCTCGCAGCTATTTAATGATTAAGTTAATAAAATAGAACGATAAACGCGAGAGTAGCTCAGCGGTAGAGCTCCACCTTGCCAAGGTGGATGTCGAGGGTTCAATTCCCTTCTCTCGCTCTTTAGAACTGTAATATTGGGAAGCGGTCTGCAGATTAGATCGCTTTTTTATTGCCCAAATACCATCTCAGGTAGTATATTACAGGAAATTTTTGAGATATTACCTGTGTGCAGGTTTAAGATATAAAATAAATTTAGTATAGTGTGTGTTTCATACTACTCATGGAAAGAAAAAGAGGTATTTGATGATCGCCAATAAAGAAGTAAAGGCAAGGGAAAATTCTTCAGTAGAATTAACAGTTACCATAACCAAAGATTATGCAAAAGAAGCATATATAAAGCTGCTGTCTGATTACAGTAAAAAAATACAAATAAAAGGTTTTCGAAAAGGAAAGACCCCTGCTCATGTTCTGGAACAAAAGTATGGTGAAGGAATAAGAGAAGAAACAGCTATAAATATTGCAGAAGAGAGTCTAAAGATTGTCTTTGATGAAATTGATGAAAAACCTCTACCCTACTCTGTACCAACCCTTCAGGAAGGTTCTGAAAAACTGAATTTTGATGAAGATTATAAGTTTTCAGTTGTGTATGATGTTTACCCTGTCATTAAGGTGGGAACTTACAAAGATATTGAAATAGAAGCTCCCAATGTAAAAGTATTAAAAAAGGATGAAGACCGGGAGATTGAAAAACTGAGAGAACAGAATTCGGTTGTTATTGAAAAAACAGATGGAAAAGTTGAAAAAGATGATATCGTAACTATTAACTATTCAGAACTGGATGAAGATGGAAAAGAGATTGATGGAACTTCCCGGGAAGATTTTGTTTTTACAGTAGGAACAGGATATAATATCTACAAACTTGATGATGATATTCTTGGTATGGAGAAAGATGAGGAAAAAATCCTCGACAAAGATTTTCCGGAAGAATTTGATAATACTGATCTTGCCGGGAAAAAGTTTAAAATCAAAGTAAAAGTTACAACAATCAAAGTAAATGAGCTCCCTGATCTGGATGATGAACTGGCTCAGGATATCTCTGAAAAATATGAAACACTCAAAGATTTAAGGGCGGATATAAAGAAAAACCTTAAAGAATCTTTAGATAAAAAACTAAGAGAGATTCAAACAGAAAAATTACTTGAAAAAATTGTTGAAAGTTCTGAAATTCCACTCCCTGAATCGATGCTTAAAGCAGAAATGGACAATTCATGGCAAAACTTTCTCATGCAGTCAAGAATGGATGAACAGCAAATAGTTCAAATTCTTGAGATGCAGGGAAAAACTAAAGACCTCCTTCTTGAGGAATGGAAACCAAATTCTGAAAAATCTTTAAAAGTTCAGCTTTTAATGGTAAAACTTATAGAAGATGAAAAAATCGAAGCCTCAGATGAAGAGATGGAAGAAGAGATAAAGACTCAAGCCATAGGTTCCGGTCAAAAATATGAAGATTTCAAAGAACTAATAGAGAAAAATAATTATAGATCCCATATTGAATCCGATGTTAAAAATAGAAAGCTTTTTGATTTTCTCTTAAAGAACAATACTGTTACAAAGGGAAAGAAAGTAGATTTCCTTGATTTAATGGATAATAATTTTTAACTTAGGATGAGGAAAGAATATGAATGAACAGATGAATACACTGGTACCAATGGTTGTAGAGAGAACGGGTATTGGTGAAAGATCATACGATATATACTCACGACTCCTGAAAGACCGAATAATATTTATTGATGGGGAGATAAACGATCTGGCTGCGGATCTTATTGTAGCACAGCTCCTTTTTCTTGAATCCCAGGATCCGGAAAGAGATATCAGTATATACATAAATTCTCCCGGGGGAAGTGTAACAGCAGGACTCGCTGTATATGATACAATCCAATACATCAAACCTGATGTACAGACTATAGCAATGGGTCAGGCTTCATCTATGGGAGCTGTTCTTTTAGCATGTGGTACACCGGGAAAAAGGATGGCACTCCCATCTGCCAGAATACTTATTCATCAGCCCTGGGGAGGTGCTCAGGGACAGGCTATTGATATTGGTATACAGGCTAAAGAGATTGTAAGACTAAAACAGCTGCTAATAAAGTATTTTGCTGTCCATACCGGGAAAAAAGAAATTGAAATAGCCTCTGATCTTGAACGTGATAATTTTATGTCAGCGGAAGAGGCAGTAAAATACGGACTCGTTGATAAAATTCTAAAAAGAGGATAAAATGGCAAAAAATAAAAGTGAAGGGATGAAGGTTTGTTCATTTTGCGGGAAAAATGCAGATACAGCCAGAAGGCTGATTGCAGGTCCCGGAGTTTTTATCTGTGATGAATGTATAGATGTTTGTAAGAGAATTCTCGATGAAGAAAATGAGATGGTTACATCTGAACTCATGGATGAAGTGCCAACACCAATGGAAATTAAGAAATACCTTGATGACTATGTAATTGGACAAACTGCAGCAAAAAAAGTTCTGTCTGTAGCTGTTTATAATCATTACAAACGAATAAGTCAAAAAGACAGAATTACAGACGACGTAGAAATAGAAAAAGCCAATGTTCTTCTTACAGGCCCCACAGGTACAGGAAAAACCCTTCTTGCAAAAACTCTTGCAAAAAAGCTCAAAGTACCATTTGCAATTGCAGATGCTACAACCCTTACTGAAGCAGGTTATGTTGGAGAGGATGTAGAAAATATCCTCCTGAAACTAATTCAAAATGCAGGAAATAATATTGCAGCCGCAGAAAGGGGAATCATCTATATAGATGAGATCGATAAAATTGCCAGAAAAAGTGAAAATGTTTCTATTACCCGTGATGTTTCCGGTGAAGGAGTACAACAGGCACTTCTTAAAATTATTGAAGGAACAATTGCATCTGTTCCACCTCAGGGGGGGCGAAAACACCCTAACCAGGATATGCTTAAAATAGATACCAGCAATATTCTGTTTATTTGCGGTGGAGCATTTGTAGGTCTGGACAAGGTAATTGAAGAGAGAATAATCTCCCATCCTATGGGGTTTGGTGCTGATATAAAATCTGCAATTGATAAAGATATTGTAGAACTCTTTTCCCATATGCACCCGGACGATCTGATACATTTTGGACTTATTCCGGAATTTATTGGCAGACTTCCAATTCATGTAACTCTTTCAATGCTTAAGATTGATGATCTTAAAAGAATTATAACAGAACCAAAAAATTCAATAATCCGGCAATACCAGAGTTCACTCAAACTTGATAATGTGGAATTAATTTTTGAAGATGAAGCTGTTGATGCAATAGCCCAGCAGGCTGTAGATCGAAAAACCGGAGCAAGGGGCTTACGCTCAATAGTTGAAAATACAATGCTTGATGTTATGTTTGATATCCCATCTATTGAAGGGGAGAAAGAGGTTCGTATTACCAAAGAAGTGATTGAAGAATCGGCAA
>JAUVLL010000159.1 GCA_030600745.1 Spirochaetaceae bacterium
AGATTCAAAAACGTTTATATAATTGCCCAGAAGGATAAATTCAGCACCGCCGTAAAGATCATCATCTACTATTATTTGTTGATCCTGATGCCTGAATATTTTCTCTACATGAATAGCTCCACTAATTCCCTGCAGTGATAACCCTCCCAGTATCGGCAGGTCCGGAGCTGCTGCTGTGAAGAGATAGTCTGCTGCTGTTATTAATCGGATACCTTCTTCTTTTGGTGTATTAAACCCTCTGGGATTGTTCAAATGTGTCAGGTCATCTATTGTTGAGTAAGATAATCTTCCCGCTAATCTAATTACCTGATGGTCTATCAGAGATGGCAGGTTTAACAGGTTTGTACTTTTGACAGCATACTGCTTTAGAAAATTCTGCGAAACAGGATTGTAGAGAACTGTGGAAGATGTGATTTTTGATGGGGGAATCAGATCCATGGAACTTTTAATTTTAACTGCAGAAAATCCCATTCCATTTATTAGATAAGCATTGTTGCCGTATTCTGTATTGACCTTTGTATCCGGGGAAAAGAATGTAAAATCCTTATCCGATATGATACTGAAATTATCACGGATTCCTGAAAAAAAGCCAAAATAAGTGGATTGTCCCAGCCTGTTTCTGCTAATTACCGGGAAGTTAAGTATCATTTGCTGTAAGGTTGTCTGCCCGGCATTGCTATTATTTGAAGCCTGTAAATATCCCTGCATTAAACTATAGTTCAGTTCAACCGGCCCCCAGTCGTAGGAAAAATCAAATGATGCTCCAGGCTGTAATGCTGCTGTATTCATTGTTACAGTCGTATATACAATACTCTTACCCAGAATTGACTGGAAATAGCTTGCAAAGCCGGGACCCAAGATCCGGTTACTTTCATATAAGGGATCTATATAGAATGGAACAGGAGAAAAAACAATTAACTTTGGTGTATCTCTATATTTTTTATAAACCGGTTCATTCAGAATGAAATTATCAGGCTCACTTATTTCTTTATTCTGCATTTTTTGAATTGTAAAAAGTTCTGAGGAAACGATTTCCATTGTTTCTGTATAAGGAGCAGTTCTTAATGTGTAGCCCCTGTGAGAATATGTGGAGTAAACAATATCATTACCAATAACAAGTCCCGAAAATACCCCTGCAGGATCTTTGTATATTTTTTTTACTGTTACAGTACCGCTTGTATCTATTTGATGCAGGTCTATTTCATACAGAGCCGGGGAACCATCCATATCAGATACATAGACAATATTCCCATTCTTACGGAAGGTTGGGGCGTAATCATCTCCCGGAATATCAGAGCTGATAGATTCCGGAATCTGGTTACTGTCCATAACCCATATACTCCGCCCGCTGTTATCCTGAATTGTAAATGCGATATTTTCCCCGTTTGTCGAGAAAACCGGGCTGAAAACGAAAGATTTTTCTTTTTCAAAGAGTGTTTTTATAGTTCCTGTTTCAATATCAACTTCAACAAGTCTTGTGTATTGACCGGATTTCTGAACGGCAACAAGACGCAGCCCATCCGGAGACAAGGCTGGTTGTCTGAGGTGGGCGTTAAAAGTAATTTTTTTTGTTCGACTACCAATCCCGTCTAATATATAAAGATCGGATGCAGCACTTAATCCTGCAGGATGTTTGCCGCCAACTTCAAGAGCCGCAAAGGCAATAATGTTTCCCTCTTTTGATGCAGAAAAAGATCTATAATCGGAAAGTCTTGTATTGATGAGAATAGTCTCCTTTCTGGTCTCCGGGTTAATCAGTACCAGCGCCGGTTCTTTATCTGCTGTATCCCGATATACTATCCAGCCTTTATCGGATATGACTGGAAGATAGTAGTTTGATTCTTTATCAGGGGATAATAATCTGCCTTCAAGGGAAGTTATATTGGAATATTTCTCCTTTAATTCTGACTCCATAGCAGAAAAAATCTCACTGGTAGAGTTCCCTGTAATTTTTTTTACATAATGATTAAAACCCAGGAGTGGGAATTTTAAATAAGCTCTGTAAATTCTTACAAAAATATCATTTCCGTAAGTACGTGCCATGTAATCATTTATAATATATCCTGCAATATATATCCTGCTTAATGGAGGATGCCAGGTACTATAGGCAGCCTGCTTCCAGGAAAAAAGTTTATCCTCGATAATTAGTGCCTTTGAATACATTTCAAAAAAGGGGTTATTCCCCCTTCCCCCGCCTGTAAGATCAGATTCGAGTTTTACAGCAATCCCTTCTATGGCCCAGCCCGGCATCAGACCACCGGGAATTGAAGAAACACTCTTTCCCATTACCCTGGACAGCTGATAAAATAGTCCTTCTTCTATGTTCATATTGACATAGTGTGTAAGCTCATGGGTTAAAAGAAATCTAAGCCAATTGTCAACTTTTGCACCAAAATCCGGAGTTGACGGGGGTGATACATACATATTTATATGGGGAGGTACCGGATAGTATGATCCATTGGCAGCATCTATCCTGTCGTGTACTACAATAATTATTTTTTCCGGGTATGAATTAAAAAAATCAGTTACAGATTTATATACGTCTTCGCAGAAATCCATTATTTCAATTACAGATTCGGTGCTTATCTCCTCATATATTATTTTAAAATGTTCTGTCTCAGTTTCCAGCCAGCCTGAGTAGGGCTGTATAGATGATTCAGCAGTTAAAGTAATAAAAGAGTTAAAAAGAAAAAGGATTAAAAAAAATGGTTTCACTAAGTTCAGTATATAATAATTATTACTGATCGTATATATTCCCAAATATGAATAAGTCTCAATTACCTGTTATTAGAATTTTTAGACTGGGGCTACCTCTTTTTGCCGGTAACTTCTCTTTTTACCTGCTTCAACTTGCTGATACTATAATGGTTGGCAGACTTGGTACCAGTAGTCTTGCAGCAATTGCAATGGCTGGTCTGTATACAGGGATACTCTTTACTTTTGTATGGCCTGTTCTTATAGGCACTCAAGCCATTTCTTCAAGAAGATTTGGAAAACAACAATCTGAAAGTAATAAAGAAGAACAGGATAGATTGGCTGTAGAAACGGGGTTGTCTCTGGATAATGGCATTGTCGTAGGTATTTTTATGGGAGTTCTTGGATTGATTTTTTCTTTTTCTGCAAAACCCATACTAACTATCCTTATAAAAGATCCGGAACTCCTCCCTTTATCATTACAGTATATTTCTATTTTCAGGTGGGTACTTCCATTTGCCGGTATTATGACATCCATGTCAGGTTTTCTTGGAGGAATAAACAAAACAAAAAATATTATGATATCCAATGTCGGGGGAAGCCTTCTAAATATTCTATTTAATTATATATTTATATTTGGCAAGCTGGGGTTTCCTGCTTTCGGGATCCGGGGTGCTGCGATAGGGACGGTTTTAGCCGGTTTCTGTCAGTTAACCTATCTTTTTACTGTACTATCCCTTGAAAAAAATATTAAATCTTATGAAGCTCTCCGTTTTAAGGTTATAGACCTGACTGTAATGAAAAATATGCTTAAAATTTTTCTACCTATTGCTGTGCAAAATATAGTTGCTCTTGCAGTTTTTCTTGTATACGAATCTATTATTGGTTACATAGGAACGATCTATCTGGCAGCGACCCATGTTATATTTTCAATTTTTCGAATAAATAAAACCCTGGTAGGGGGTTTTGCCCAGGGATCTGCTATTCTTGTGGGGAATTCTTTGGGTGCCGGGAAGAAGAATGATGCAGTAAAAATAGTCCATGGGTGTCAGAAAATAGCCTCTATTATTGGAACTGTTGTGGTTTTATCTGTAATTATTTTTCCGGAGTCCATAATGGGTATATTTGTAAAAGATACCCGGACTATAACAATTGGAGTAAAAGCCCTTTATTTTTTTGCAGTGTTCTTCTTTATCGAAGTAATGGGCTATTCATTTGAAATTATTTTTGGTGGAAATGGATGGGGGCGGTACGTGCTGTTCTCTGAATTTACAACTAATATAATTTTTATTATTGGTTTAACCCTGGTTCTTGTTTTTATTTTTAATGCAGGTATCTATGGTGCCTGGATTGGATTTGCATTTTATCAGGTTTTCCATGCGTTCATTTTGTTTGTTGGGTTTTTATCAAAAAAATGGCTTCATATGGAATTGGAGAAAAGTGATCAATCATAATTTCAGAGAAATCTATAGCAATAAAGGAGGTTGGTTAATTCTCCCTGATGATCATTACCACCTCAATTATTGTTTACTACATGCCGGGCAGGAAGCTTGCTTCCGACCAGGCCGCGTCTCTACATAATGTGATACCATAAGGATTTCATTGATGGCCCTTATGCTGTCTGTTCTGCTTTTCTTCTGGGCATCTGCATAAGATAAATCACACCATATACCGTTATGGCTATCAGTGATGCAATAACTCCGTTTGTTTTAATAAGATTCCCAATAAGATGGGGCCTGAGCAGTGTAAAGGCAATCAGTGCTAGAAGTATTCCCTCGTACCACTTGTTTTTCTGTGTAAAATAACCCTGAGTAAATGCTGCAAAGGCAAACATTGCAATAACACTTGTTAAAAATATCCACATTACCTGCCATATATTGGTTATTCCAATTAAAAGAAGATCGGTATTAAAAATAAACATAAAAGGAAGGATTGCTGTTCTTATATCGTAGGTAAAACCCTGAATACCTGTTTTAATAGGATCTGACTTGGCTATTGCAGCGGCCGCAAAGGCGGCTAATCCTACAGGCGGTGTGTCATCTGCAAGAATACCAAAGAAAAAAACAAATAGATGTGCAGCAATAAGAGGGAATACAAATCCATTCTGCGCACCAAGTGTAACAATAACAGGAGCAGTAAGAGAGGCCATTACAATGTAGTTTGCAGTTGTTGGCAGTCCCATTCCCAGAATAAGGCTTGCAATTGCTGTTATTATAAGAATAAGATAAAAGTTTCCACCGGAAAGAACTTCAATTACTTCTGTAATAATTCCACCCAGTCCTAAAGTAACAACCCCTACAATGATTCCGGCAGAAGCAACAGCTACTCCGATTCCCATCATATTTTTCGCACCTGCAATAAGAGCTTCACCAATCTGGTAAATACTTTTTTTAACAGCATCAGCTCTTGTCATATTATGGTGTTTTGCGGTAATAACATTTTGAACAGGTATAATAATTGCAAGAGCTACAATTGCTCTGAAAGCTGCTAACTGAGCTGAATGACGCAGTACTACCAGTTCAAATATTAAAAATAATAATGGAATTGTAAAATGAATTCCTCTTATAAAAGTAGGTCCAAATTTTGGAAGTTCATCTCTTGGAACACCTTTCAAACCTAATTTTGACGCTTCCAGGTGCGTTATATACATAAGGGCGATGTAGGAAACTACTGCAGGTACAAAAGCCGCCTTAATAACCTCGAAATATTCCAGATTACAGTATTCTGCAATAATAAATGCTGCGGCACCCATTATTGGTGGCATAAGCTGACCATTTGTGCTGCATGCAACTTCTACAGCTCCGGCTTTATAATCAGGATAACCTACGCTTTTCATAAGAGGTATTGTAAAGGTTCCTGTTGTAACTGTATTTGCAATACTTGAACCCGATACCATACCTGTTAAACCGCTTGCAAGAACTGCTGCTTTTGCAGGCCCGCCTTTAAATCCTCCCAATAGAGAAAAGGCCAGGTCAACAAAATATTTTCCTGCTCCTGCCTTATCCAGCATTGCTCCAAAAAGTACAAAAAGAAAAACTATCTGGGCGGATACATCCAGAGGTACTCCATATATACCTTCTGTGGACATAGTAATCTGCCCAATAAATCTATTGATTGAGACACCTTTGAATGCAAAAACGGCCGGCATATAAGGACCCAAAAAGCTGTAAAGTATAAATACTGTTGCTACTGTAGGTAAGGCAGGACCCAGTGCTCTGCGGGCGGCCTCCAGAAGTAAAATTACTAATAAAAACCAATTACTAAATCTCTGGTAATTGGAGCACCCTGTCTGGTGCTTATTCCCAAAAAGTCCAACATAAGGTACAGGGCAAAAAGGGCTGCTGCAATTACAGTTGCGTAATCCAGAATAGTGTAACGATCTTTATGAGCAAAATAGTTTAAAAATCTGCTTTTCTTCGGCTTTTTAAATACCGGATGTGTCAGGAACACAAGGCTGATAGCAAAGGCTAGATGAATTGCTCTAACATAAGTAGAATCCATCAGAAGCCATGATGCAATAGATAGCTGAAAGAGCGACCAGGTTAAAGCAAGCACCGGAACAATCCATCCGGACCATCCCGTTACGTGTCTGGTTCCTCCTTCAGCTTCTTCAGCTATCTTCTGAGCTTCCCTGATATCTCTTTCAAATTCTTCCTGATCTTTGTTGAGTTCCATATTATCTCTCCTGATAGTACTTTAATAAAAACCGGTATCTCAAAAGAGATACCGGCATGAAGTTGAGAAATAAAGATCTTATTTTAGACCAACTTCCTTGAAATATTTCATAGCACCATCATGAATAGGAGCTGTCAAACCTTCAAGCATACTTTCTTTTGTTAATGTTCCGAAAGCAGGATGAAGAGCTTTAAAATCTTCCAGATTTTCAAAAACTTCTTTTGTTACTGCATATACAACATCATCAGATACATTTGCAGATGTACAGAAAGTAGCTTTTACGCCATAGGTATTGGTATTTGTAGTATTAGCTGCATTTGGATAGTATTCTGCAGGAATGTAGGACTTTGCGTAGTAGGAGTATTTAGCAAGAAGATCATCAACATTTTCGATAGGAATAAATTTAACCTTTCGCTTTCCTGCTGTTGCTTCTTTAAAAGATCCGCTTGGATGTCCTACAGTGTAGAAATAAGCATCAATTCTTCCGTCCTGAAGCATTTTTGCAGCTTCGGAAGCCTTAAGGCCTTCTGCCTGAATATCTGTTTCCCAGTTAATTCCGGCATTTTCAAGAGCATCTATAGCATTTCCTCTGTTCCCTGATCCGGGATTACCAATATTTACAACTTTGCCCCGAAGGTCATCAATTGTATTGATACCGGCATCAACGGCTGCCATAAGTGTTATAGATTCAGGGTGCAGTGAAAAAACTGCTCGTAAATCTTTCTGAGGGCCTTTGTCTGCCCAATCCTTTGTTCCTTCCCATGCCTGTGCCTGCCTGTCGGACTGAACCATACCAAACTCAAGGTCACCAGCTAAAATTGCATTTACATTGAATACAGATCCGCCAGTTGATTCAACTGTAACTTTAAGATTGTATTCGTCATACTTTTTATTTACCATTTTACTGATAGCTCCACCAGCAGGGTAATAAACACCGCTAACTCCACCGGTTCCAATAGTTGCAAACAGTCTCTGTGGAGCAGCAACACCTACACAAGCACCTCCAGCACTTACATTCATTGTAATCGCCAGCATCATAATCAGGCAGATCAATAAACGTTTTTTCATATTTACCTCCAAGTAAATTTGTAACACTCTCTGTTCTTGTCAGAACCGGTAAATTTGTACTAATAC
>JAUVLL010000273.1 GCA_030600745.1 Spirochaetaceae bacterium
TATATTGACTGGACTGGAAACATTTATCCCTGCGTTTTTGTTCCTTTTTGGAAAGACAATATCCATAAGCTTTTTTTAGATGGAAAAACAATAACAGATGCTTTATATTCGGATCTATTCGAAGGAATCCGTGACTGGCAAACATCATATCACCATAACTGTGATCCGGCTACTTCAGGGAATTTAATCAGACCTTGTTTTATCAGGGACCATCATAAAGATGCTCACGATCTGTTTATAAAAACAGAAGCAAAGCCCGGATATGAGTCGGCGGCAATCAGTTTGAAGGATAAAGACTACTATGATAATATGATCAAGTACGATAAAGAACTTTCGGAACTTCTGGATCCAATCTGGGAAGAGCATTACAGGAAGCCGTAAAGAGGGTATAGGAGAAGATAATGATTGGGAAAAATAGTAAGCTGCTGCATCCTTACAGCGCCGGGTTGTTAATTTTTATAGATAATATTTTATGGGGTATTAATGCCTTGACTCTGGGATTAAGTACCCCGATTATATCTGTTTTAGCATTTTTTATTACTGGAACTATTACACTCTTAATTCAGAAGTATCTTGCTAAGGAATCAATGGGAGAGTGCTTTACCAAAGCTGTTATTACTGGAGTATTAGCAGGTGTTCCTACCAGTATAACCGGAACAGCATTGGGAACAGCTATATTGATAATAGCAAAATCAGCCCATTCAAGTGATAAAAATAAGAAATTAGATTAATCATTTTACATTTTAAGTCCTGGTGAAAAATGATCTGCTGATATAAAAGCACCAATCATTGCAGAGATATATTGATAAAAAAATCTCCATAGTACCATCGAAATACCCATAGATAAAATTGATATTCCAAAAAGAAGACAAAAAATTCCAGTCTGGATTCAGACAAGGTAATAATATAATACCCATTGACTTATAATAAAGCAATTATTAATATAATCGGGTATTTGAAAGTTGGAGCATTTCATGAAAGAGCATAATTTTTTTGAAACTTACCATATCGATCCTCTGGCCATTGATCGATGTGGTCTTAAATGGGAAATGCTACAGGAGATTTCTGACAGTTATGACATTAGAAAAACCGAACTCGAATCTACGGCAAAACTGGTTGTTGAAAATATACTCCGCTTTCCTCAGATACATTCAATGAATTATCGAATAAAAATAAATGAACATTTGATCGAAAAAATAATCAGAAAGACAATCAGTTCCCCCTCACGGATTATCAATGTTTCAAATTACCTCTCTGAGATTACCGACTTAATTGGCATCCGTGTTTTACATCTTTTCAAGGAAGACTGGATACATATCAATAATTTTATTAAAAGTAATTGGGATTTTAAAGAACAGCCTGTTGCTTATATAAGAAATGGAGACTCTAAACGGATTATTGACTATTATAAGGAGAATGACTGCCGGATTGAAGAACATCCTTATGGATATAGATCAGTTCATTATATTGTTAAAAAGATATTTAATAATACTGAATATTTTATTGAAATGCAGGTAAGAACAATTTTCTTCACTGGATGTACGAAAAGAGGATCTTGAAATTATGAAAAATGCACAGATGGAGTTATTTGGAATGATAAATGATCCAGAGAAGCTCAAAGAGCTTCTTTCGGATGAATATATTTCTAAGCTGCTTGAGCAGATTAGTGAGAATAAATAGCCTGGTTGGAGAGAAATTATGGCAGTAATATTTTATGCAGTAGGCGGCGAGGGAATGGGGCATGCGACCCGAAGTGAAGCAGTAATCAAAGGTATCATCAATAAGGGTCATCAGATTGTGATCTTTTCATATGATAGGGCCTTTGATTATTTTTCTGAAAACTTCGCCGGAGAAGATAATATTCTGGAAATAAAGGAAATAGCAGGAGTAAATTTTATATATGAACAGAATGAATTCAAACTGGGGAAATCCATTCTTCATGAAGCGCCAAAGATTGATGCTTTTTTCCTTAAAAATACTTTTGTTATTATTAATTCAATTATAAGATATAATCCTAATCTAATTATTACCGATTTTGAACCATTTTCGAATCTTTTCTCAAAACTATTAAAAATACCATTAATCTGTATAGACAATATTAATTTTGCGGCAAAATGTGCAATTGACAGAAAATATGCCAAATTATTCAGTAATAAGTTTATTGAGTATGTTCTGGACTTTGATGGTGACTACAACTATATTACTACTGTTTTTGATGTACCGTTAAAAGCAAAATATCAGCATAATACAAGTCTGGTAGGACCAATTATTAGAGACTATTTTTACACTAATGTTAGCGAAGAGAAAGATTTTATTCTTGTATATCAAACCTCCAAATCGAATACAAAGTTATTTCCAGTACTAAAACAGACTGACCGGGAATATGTAGTTTATGGTTTTAACGAAGATCACAGAGATGGTAATCTTCTGTTCTGTAAATCGGGAAAAGAGAAATTTGCAAAGGACCTTATTTCGTGTAAGGGTATTATTACCAATGGCGGATTCTCTCTGATAAGTGAAGCAGTTACTTTAAATAAGCCGATCTATTCAATTCCTGTTAAAAATCAAAATGAGCAGGAAATGAATGGCTTTTATATTGAAAAAGAAGGATGGGGGATAACTTCAAAAGAGATAAATATAGATGATTTGAAAAAATTTCTTGACAATTTGGAAAGATATAAAACAAATCTGGAAAATATTACATTCGATAAGAATGATTTGTTCAATTCCCTTGAAGAAAGAATAGATTTACTGGTAAGTAAATATAAATTACCAACCCGTATTAAGCTGATTACCGGAATTAAGACAGGTTATGAGAAATCAATATACAAAATACGTGGATTATTTCATATAAAAGGAAAAGCAGCACAGTGGATACCTTCTCCTAAATAGGGTCTGTCCCAAATTTTACAAATTTGAATTGAGAAAAAACTGTTAGAATGGCTGCCAGCAAGCCGAAGATAAAAACCACTCTGGGATCAATTACAGCTCCCAATTTCCAGAGGAATTTGTTAATATTTATCAGTTATTCACCTGCCAGGACATGCCTCTGCCTTTAGCTGTCTTGTAAGAATAAAAATGATTATTGATGTTTGACCAGAGTTAGGCTGCCTGTTCCTTCTTTCGGGCATCGGCTTCAGGTAATCGGGCCAAAACCCAGAGGTTATGGGAAAGAACACTCCAGGCTGTACTCAGATTCCGGGAATTAAAACTCTTACCCTTTGATGGATTTCCTGAAAAGCTATTCTTAATAATTCCAATACGCCCTTCCGTTTGTGCACGGCGTTTCTGATGTTCACAGAAATCATTCTCCTGTAATCTTTCCTTCAATTCCTTTACAGATTTTGGACACATGTAGTCCTTAATCCCTTTTCTATTTAGAAATTTCTGATTAGTTTTACTAAAAAAACCGCGATCAGTTGTTGCGCTGTGAGGGGTGTAATTGTCATATTCTTTTTCTAATCTTTCTATACTTTCTTTAAGTATTTTACTATCTGCTGGTACTTTATCCTGATAAAGCTTCCAGTCCAGAATTACTCCATCTGCTTGTTCAGCAAGAAAAAGAGTATTACCAAATTCTATTTTTGCACCTGCTTTTCCCCTGACTATCACATGAATATTCTTATCGTAGAGACTTAGTATTTTCTCATTGTTTTTCACAAACCTCTCTCCAATTATTCTTTCATGACCCTGTCTGACTGCTTCTGGCAGCTGAGTTAGGATATTGTCTATTCTCGCTATGATAAAATTTGCCTCTTTTTTTGTTAAATTTGTCTCCTCCCATCTGTTTTCCAGCAGCTCCTGGTGTTTCAGGCCGTGTAAAGCTACTTTTCTTAATAGTTGTTTCATTAGACGATAGATTTTTTTCCGTTTCTTTTTGCTGTCCTTTTTCCCTTTTGTATGCGTCATCTCAATACAGAGTTTGTTGATTGCTTTAATAAAATCTGCTGGATCAACCATCCTGTTTTTTAAACCCTGGGCACGTATCAGTTTTACGGCTTTCATAATTGTTCTTGTTGCGTCCCTCAATAAGACCCAATCTACCGGATAATGAATATTTGCTTTAATGGCTGTCGAGTCTGCAAAATACTCATCCAGACTAATAGAACCTTCTAACATTAATCTATTTTCTTCTGTCTCTATTTCCGGTAATATTGCTGCTTTCAATAATATTGTATTCATCTCACGAATTATTTTTTCTGGAAACATCTTTTCATATCTCTCAAGGCTACTTTTTGAGGGAACTTTAATTTTATCTATTCTGTCTATCAAACAGAAATGTTGAAGGAGTTGGCTTTCTGCCAATCGTACACTAAAAGGCCGGTATGACTGTTTGGTTAGTTTCCTTGCAATCGTAACCCTGATTGCAAGCCTGACCTTTTCCTGAATACTCATCTGCATTTGTTCACTTAATGGGGTAGTAATTTTACCTTTTTGTTCCTCAAATTTCAGGCTATCCTGTGTCACATCATCTAAAATATATTGTATTGCTTGTTTTTCGATACCGGACAGTTCAATAATTTCAGATATTCGAAATAGCAGTGCTTTGAAATTATTATATTCAGCATTTCCGATAACAACCGGAAGTGCCCCTTGAAGTTCATTCTGAAATGGTAGTATCTTAGACATAAGGTACACTCCTGATTTGATCGCAATCTGTCAGGGTTATAGTGTACCT
>JAUVLL010000008.1 GCA_030600745.1 Spirochaetaceae bacterium
AGTACAAGCTGACATCTCTCTTATCGTTGTACCAATTTTCATTTTAATGACTTTGATGGTCAGAAGCTGTATGCCGAGGGGGGACTGAGTCGGAGGCGGCGGTTACGGGGGGATACTGAGGGATAGTACTATAATTTGGCGATCCAAAACTTTGCTTCTTCTAAGTCAGTGAATATCTCGAATTTGATACCATTCTTTTTTGAACGATTGGCGGATAGTTTAAACAGGTTGTAGAGTAATTCCCCGTTGACCACAAGGGCTACTTTAGCTTTGAATGAGTTTTTCATTGTGAGAATTAAATCAGAAATTTCCATAATTTCACTAACCACAGGGGTATACTTAACTTTCCGAATATCTACTATTGAATTAAAATCCGGCATATATCTTTCATCATGGGTAATAAGCTCAACCAGGTTTTTGATATTGGCGATACTATAATTCCCATCTGCGACGATATGAACAATCTTTTTTTCTGGTGAAATGGAATAATCGTATATCAAAGTTAATGCCCTCTGTATAAAGTTACAAAAGACTATAACACAGATTGGAAAAAATGCACAATTTTTTTATAATAGACAAAATAGAGAATAGAAACAGACAGATACAGCCATCCAGGAAAGCAATAACAGGGAGTATATTGAGTTTAGAGGTGGTCACAGGTACTGCATAATGGGCTTAGAAAATGATAGTGTGTGCAATATTGTGGGCATAATGTTGTGAAAATGTTGTGGGAATGGGTAAGACAACACTTCGAATGATAGCCAATATATTAGAGAAGAAGTATTTTGAAAGTAGAAAATGAGATACAGCGCAAAAAGCTGTTATACTGTATCCCGATATACAGCCTTATGGCTCAGGAAGTAGAAAGACCAATTATTTCAACAGGATTATATCGAGTCATCGATAGAATGCAGCGCGAAGTAATTTTAACAGAGATGAATTTCTCATTCTCAGGTTCCGAAAAATACAAAAGTTTAAATGAGTTGATTGATGACAGTGAACGCCTCGCAAAGAGTTTTGCAAGCACAGAATCCGGTACCGTAGCAACAGAGATAAAAGCAAGTTCAGAATACGCCGAGCGAAAGGGCAGTTCTATTGGATTGAGAACGAGCATCATGAAAATTAGCGAATTGGATTCCGAAATCTCCGAGTCCGATGAGTCCGTAATTTTGGCTGCCAGTCAGGCTTTAACTTATCAATATCAATTTAATAATATATTCTCTCCCGGTGCCTGGGTCGGAGCTGGTACAGGGATTCTATTGCCTGAAGATACAACAGAAAATGTAATTATTCCTGGCCTAGGACTTATACTGGTTTTCGGTAACAAATCAGACGGATTGGCATTTTCTGTAAATCGTGGAATTCCTCTCGGAATTGGTTTGTATTTCAAGAATTTTTATGTAGGTTTGAACAGATTGAATCTATATGAGGAAATATCTGTTCCTGGTGTAGAAACAGGATATTCATATTACTTTGGGAAGTAAAGATCGAATAGACTCTTAATACAATAATGGGAAATTCTATATTAGTAAGTTAAAGAAGCTTTGGAACAATATTCAGCACATACATCTTAAACAGAAAAAATCTCAGCTTGAAAGAGTCTTCTTACTCTGATAGTATGTCGCCCATAGTAAAAACAAACTGAAATAGTGAATACTTAAACTGAACAGGAGTAGCAGATGAAGGCTGTTGAGCTTGATAAGGTCTTTAATCCGACGGATTTTGAGGAACGGATCTATAAATACTGGATGGATAATGACCTTTTTTCACCAAAAGAGAGTGATGATCCTGAGAAAAATAAAAATCCTTTTACAATAGTAATACCGCCTCCAAATGTTACCGGTGTGCTGCATATGGGACACGGCCTGAATAATACTCTGCAGGATATTTTAATAAGGTATTACAGAATGACCGGTAGACCGACACTTTGGCTGCCTGGAACTGACCATGCCGGTATAGCGACACAAAATATTGTAGAAAAACAATTACGTGCAAAGGGTGTATACCGCAGGGACCTTGGCAGAGAAAAATTTATTGAAGAAACATGGAAGGTTAAGGATGAACATCATTCAATAATTACAAAACAGCTTCAGAAAATTGGAGCTTCCTGTGACTGGAACAGGGAACGTTTTACTTTGGACGAAGGGCTGTCAAAGGCAGTTCGTGATGTATTTGTAACCTTGTATGAGAGGGGTTTAATCTATAAGGGGAAGTATCTTGTAAACTGGTGTCCTTCCTGTGGAACAGCTTTATCTGATGATGAAGTAGAGCATAGTGAAGAACCAGGAGGTTTGTATCATATTTACTACCCTCTGGCTGACGGTAGTGGAAAAATAGAGATTGCAACTACACGGCCGGAAACTATGTTTGGAGATACTGCAATAGCAGTTCATCCTGAAGATGAAAGGTATAAAAATCTTATTGGTAAAGAAGTTCATTTACCTTTAACAGATAGAAAGTTTGAAATTATAGCCGATGCCTATGTTGACAGGGAATTCGGTTCCGGAGCTTTAAAAATTACTCCGGGACATGATCCAAATGACTGGGAAATTGGTAACAGACATAAGCTTGAAAGAATAAACATACTTAATGAAGATGGAACTCTAAACGAAAATGTTCCGGAAAAATACAGGGGAATGAGTTGTGAAAAGGCCCGAAAGCTTGTTGTTTCAAATCTGACAGAGCAGGGATATTTTATTGATAGACAGGACTATAACCATCAGGTAGGTCATTGCTACAGATGTAATACCGTAATTGAACCCTATATGTCAAAGCAGTGGTTTGTAAGTATGTCCGGTATGGCTGAAAAAGCCATGGATGCCTGGGAAAAGGATGAGATCAGATTTTATCCTAAAAAATGGGAGAATACATATAAACACTGGTTAAATGGTATCAGGGACTGGTGTATAAGCAGGCAGCTTTGGTGGGGGCATCGAATACCGGTATGGTATTGTTCTGACTGCGGTGAAATGATAGTTTCTAAAACCGATATAACTGAATGTACAAAGTGCGGCAGTAAAAATTTAAAGCAGGATGAAGATGTTCTTGATACCTGGTTCTCATCCTGGTTATGGCCTTTTTCTACTTTGGGATGGCCGGACAGTACAGATGATTTTAAGAAATATTTCCCTACCTCAACCCTGGTTACAGGTTACGATATACTCTTTTTCTGGGTAGCCAGAATGATTATGGCAAGTGAAGAGTTTCTTGGAGAGGTACCTTTTAGAGACATCTATTTAACCGGTCTTGTAAGAGATAAAAAAGGAAGAAAAATGTCCAAGTCCCTTGGGAATGGATTGGATCCTCTGGAAATAGTAGAAGAATTCGGTGCAGATGCAATGAAATTTACCCTGGTTTTTCTTGCAGCTCAGGGACAGGATATTCTAATAGACAAAGATGCATTTAAATTCGGTTCTAAATTTGCAAATAAAATATGGAATGCAACCAGATATATGCTGATGAATCTTAAGGATCGCACTCTTCTGAAGCCTTCTGAGTATGAATTGGAAGATGTCGATAAATGGATCTATCATAAAATAAATAAAGCAGCTGGTGTTGTTAAATCTTCTATGGAGAACTATCGTTTTAACGACGGAGCGCAAATTGTATATGAGTTTTTCTGGAATGATCTATGTGACTGGTATCTGGAAGCTTCCAAGCTGGATCTTTACAGTAATGATGGATACAGAAAAGATAGAGCTATCACAATACTCATAAATCTTCTTGAAGAGTCCCTTAGACTTCTTCATCCTTTTCTCTCTTTTATAACAGAGGAGATATATCAAAAACTGCCAAACAGCAGAGAAAATATAATAACAGCTCCCTATCCGGAAGAAATAAGTAGTAGAAATTATCCTGGAGTGGCAGAAAAATTTGAATTGCTTCAGGACTTAATTAAAGGTATCAGAACAATCCGGAGTGAATTTACCATAGCCCCGGAGAAGAAGATTCCTATTGCTATATCTATGGATAATAATTTTATTGCAGATGAGATGTTTACAAGTCATTATGATTTAATAAAATCTTTGACCCGGGCATCGGAACTTACTATTGAAAAATCTAAACCTGATACCAGCGGAAGTATTCCTGTTCCAGGAAAAGGCTTTGAAGCATTTATTTTTATAAGTGAAATTATTGATGTTCCTGTAGAAATAGCAAAGCTTGAAAAAGAGGAAAAGAAGAACAATAAACTTCTTGAATCTACGATGCGAAAACTTGCAAACAGGAAATTCCTGGATAATGCACCTGATGAAGTAGTTGTAAAGGAAAAAGAGAAGCTTAAGGAATTCAAAGAGAGAAAGATTAAAATTGATGGATATTTGGCAGAACTTAAAAAAGACTGAGAATTCTGTAGTAAATCCTTGCAATATATGGATTGTATGATATATTGGTTGTAATTTAACTAAATAAATTACATATATATTTGTGAAAAGCTATAAAAATTGTTAATATTTTTAGTTAAAACTAAAATTAAAGTTATTTAGGAGTAGTTAATGGAAAAATCAGGTGTATATGATTATATTAAAGGAAAAGATCCTGAATCTTTGAGTGCGGATTTTCTGGCATATCTTTCATCTTTGGATCAGGTAAATAAAGTCTCTAAAAGTACCGCATCTTCCATAGTAAAAGAACTGGAAAATCAAAGGACCAGTCTCAAACTTATTGCCAGCGAAAATTTTACATCAATGCCTGTCCAGTTTGCAGTAAGTAATCTTCTTACAGATAATTATGCAGAGGGTTTTCCCTATCATAGGTTTTACGCCGGTTGTGATAATGTTGATGATATTGAATACACAGCAGTAGAAAAAGCAAAAAAAATATTTGGTGCGGAACATGCTTTTGTTCAGCCTCATAGTGGTGCAGATGCAAACCTTATTGCCTTCTGGGCAATTCTTACAACAAAAATAGAAGTTCCAATGCTTGAGGGTATTGGGGAAACAAATCCTGCTAACCTTTCTGGCGACCAGTGGGCAAAGATCCGGGAAGCTCTTGGTAACCAGCGTCTACTTGGTCTTGACTACTATTCAGGCGGTCATTTAACACATGGATACAGGTTTAATCTATCAGCAAAGATGTTTGATGCCTACACATACAGTGTAAGTAAAGAAACAGGTGTTCTTGATTACGATGAGATTGAAAAACTGGCAATGAAAGTTAAGCCATTGATATTTTTAACAGGATACAGTGCATATCCAAGGCTTATCAATTTTAGAAGAATGAAAGAGATTGCAGAAAAGGTCGGGGCTGTTTTTATGGTAGATATGGCCCACTTTGCCGGTCTTGTTGCCGGAGAGGTTATGACTGGTGATTACAACCCAATCCCGTTTGCGGATGTCGTTACAACTACTACTCATAAAACTCTTAGAGGCCCCAGAGCAGGGATTGTACTGTGTAAAGAGGAATTCAAGGATTCTGTAGATAAGGCCTGCCCCCTTGTAATGGGTGGCCCTCTTCCTCATATTATTGCTGCAAAGGCAGTTGCGCTAACAGAAGTTGATACCCCTGAGTTTAAAGAATATGCGCATAATATTGTAAAGAATTCACAGGCACTTGCTGCTGCAATGCAGGAAGAGGGCTTAAAGATTGCAACAGGCGGAACAGATAATCACCTTATGCTTGTTGATCTTGGTGATACTGGAATAAATGGAAGGCAGGGCGAGTCTGTACTTAGGGAATGTGATATAACCTGTAACAGAAATGCACTTCCTTTTGATGTGAATGGACCATGGTATACAAGCGGACTTAGAATTGGTACTCCCGCAGCAACTACTCTTGGTATGACTACAGATGATATGAAGGAAATTGCTTATATTGTTGCTTATATAATTAAAAATACAAAATCTGCTATTATCAAAAAAGGTAAAAATGAGGGCAGGAAAAGTAAGGCTAAATACGATATTTCTGCAGAAGTTGTAGCTAATGCAAAAGCAAGAGTTAAGGCTCTTGTAGACAAATATCCTGTATATCCTGAACTGGATCTGGATTTTTTGAAAGATCATTATGTAATTTATTAAATTATTGAAGAATATTCTATAAAACCGGCGTAGTTAGACTGCGCCGGTTTTTTTACGCAGTATATATCCCTCTTTAACAGGAATTTCTGTCTTCAGAGTATACACCTTTCCGTGATCTGCTTTTTCAACTTTTAATCCATCTTTATCAAACAGAGAGTATTTACTGTCTTTAAGGAACAAAACATCCGGACCAATATACTCAATTTCATTTTCGCATCGAATCTGATTTTTAACTATAAGATCAAATTTATCAGGACCTGTCTGTTTACCAACAGATCCCAGAAAAGTATATTTTCTTTCATAACTGGTTTTTGTAACCTCGTCCATCTCCTTTTTGCTAAAGTAGAAGCCGGTAGAGAATTCCCGGTGACTGACTTTAAAAAGTTCTTGTCTAAAGCCGGAAATATCTTCGATAATTTTTCCTTCCAGAGAATCAATCATCTTTCTGTATGCTCTGGTAACAACAGCAGCATAGTAGATAGATTTCATTCGCCCCTCGATTTTAAGAGAATCTACACCGGCATCTTTAAACTTATCCAGATGATCAATAAGACACATATCCTTAGAAGACATAATAGTAGTAAAGTTTTCCCCCTGGATAAGAGGCATGTATTCTCCGGGACGCTGTTTTTCCTCCAGAACACGATAGTTCCATCGACAGGAGTGAGCGCAATCCCCCTGATTTGCACTTCTGTCAGTCATTTCTTTGCTAAGAAAGCATCGCCCGGAGTAGGCAATACACATGGCACCGTGAACAAAGGCCTCAATCTCTATTTTAGGGAGGCAGTCTCTTATCTCTTTTATTTCGTTAAGGGGGGTTTCTCTGCCTAAGATTATACGATTAAATCCAAGGTCTGTATAAACTTTCGCAGATTCTTTATTTATACAGTTAGCCTGAGTGCTTAGATGCAAAGGGATATCAGGAAAATATTTCCGCAGGATTGGAAGTACCCCTAAGTCGCTGATAATAAATGCATCAAAGGGGTAGAGTTTAAGATAGTCTATATTCTCTTCAAGGGTCCTAAGATCTTCATTATGGAAAAAGATATTGAGTGCACCAAAAAGCTTTTTATCCTTCTTTATTTCAGCAATTTTACTCCACTCATCCCCACCAAAGTTTTCTGCTTTCGCTCTTAATGAGAAATTTTTAATACCAATATAAGCTGCATCTGCACCATATTTGTAAGCATAGTAGAGTTTTTCCATGTTGCCGGCAGGGGCAAGTAATTCCACAATACCCTCTTTAGAAAATCAGTTTTATTACTTCTTCCAAAGTAACTACCGAATAAAATTTAATACCCTTGCGTATGTATTCCGGAATTTCTTCAAGATCTCTCTCGTTTGCTTTCGGTATAATAATTGTTTTTATATTATTCCGTCTGGCAGCAATGGTTTTCTCTTTAAGTCCGCCAATTGGAAGAACTTTTCCTGTAAGAGAGAGTTCCCCTGTCATTGCAAGATTTGTTTTTATCTTTTTACCTGTACCTAACGACAGCAATGTACTGGCCATTGTAATCCCGGCAGATGGACCATCTTTAGGTGTTGCTCCTTCCGGAATATGGAGATGAATGGTATTTTTTTCAAAAAACTCAGGTTTGATATTGTAATCAGCAGAGATATGCTTTACATAGGAGAAGGCAATATTCGCAGACTCCTTCATAACATCACCCAACTGGCCTGTCAGCTTTAATCCATCTTTCCCGGGGATATCTATTGCTTCAATAAGAAGAGTGTCCCCTCCAAAATTAGTCCATGCAAGGCCTATTGCCATTCCGGGTTTTGTGATTTTTTTCTCCTCTTCTTCTCTAAAGACAGGTTTTCCAAGATAATCGGTTAAAATTTCAGAATTAAGAGTAAAAGGTGGTTTATATTCTTTAAGAACCATTTTCTTTGCAATTTTCCGGTGTATTTTATCAAGAGCCTTTTCATAGTTTCTCATGCCGGCTTCCCTGGCATAATTAACTGAAATAGCTGACAGAGCTGATTTGTGGTATCTTACATCTTTCCTTCTTAAACCTGACCTGGCTAGAGATTTAGGGATAAGATATTTTTTTGCAATGGCAATTTTTTCTTCCTCGATATAACCGGAGAGCCTAATAACTTCCATACGATCCAACAGAGGTCTTGGAATAGTATCCAGTGTATTGGCTGTAACTATAAACAGAATATCAGAGATATCGAATGGTATATCCAGGTAATGATCTCTAAATGCATGATTCTGTTCCGGATCGAGTACTTCCAGTAATGCAGATGAAGGATCCCCCTGATAAGATGATCCCATTTTATCAATTTCATCAATCATAAAAACAGGATTACTGGTTTTTACAATCCTAAGTCCCTGAATTATTTTACCAGACATTGCTCCCACATAGGTTCGGCGGTGCCCCTTTATTTCTGCTTCATCCCTCATCCCCCCGACAGAAAAACGGAAAAACTTCTTTTCAAGAGCTCTGGCGACGGAAATACCTACAGATGTTTTACCAACTCCCGGAGCTCCCACAAGACAGATAATTGAACCCTTTGTATCTTTTTTTAGTTTACGAACGGCTAGATATTCAATAATTCTTTCTTTAACATCCTCCAAACCGTAGTGGTCTTTATCCAGAACTTTCCTGGATTTATCAAGATCAATTTCCATTGATTCAGACTTATTCCAGGGAAGAGATACTATTGTGTCGAGGTAATTTCTTGTAACTATATATTCGGAAACATTGGGATCCATCATTGAAAATTTATCGAGCTCTTTCTCTATCTGTTCTTTTAGTTCACCTTTAAACTTAAACTTTTCAATTGCTTCTTTTAATCGATTAAATTCGCTGGTCCTGGAATCTACTGCCATTCCAAGTTCCTGTTTAATTGCTTTAAGCTCTTCTTTAAGGAAATAATCTCTCTGGTTTTTCTCTATCTTGGTATTTATCTGGTTTTGAATTTTTTTCTGAATTTTTAGAAGTTCCTGCTCTTTTTTGATAAAAATAAGAACAGCTTCCATTCTTTTTTGTACATCCATAGTTTCCAGAATATTTTGCTGTACTTCTCTTTGAGTATTTAGAATAGATGTTATGAAATCAGCAATTTTACCTGGATGATCAATATTGACCATGTTGAGCCTCATTTCTTCAGAGAAAAGAGGGTTGTTTTCAGACAATTGTTTCATTTCTGACAGTAGAGATCTTGTCAGAGCTTTAACCTCTATACATTCATCATTTTTATCTTCCATATATTCAACAGCTGCAACGGTAGGTCCGGAGTTTGACAGGAATTTTTTTACTCTGAATCGTTTTAAAGTAGATATAAAAATATTTACACCACCATCGGGAAGATTAATTTTCTTTACTATTTTTGCAGCAGTTCCTATTCTGTAGAGGGAATCAGTTGATATTGTCTCACCCGTATCATCTTTATCGAGCAAAAGGCCGATCATATTATCACCGTCAAGGGAAAGATCAACAATTTCCAGATCGTGTGGTGATTCTATAATAAGCGGTGTAAATATACCCGGGAATATAGGTTTTCCCACTAAAGGGATAATGTAGAGTTTGTTGGGTAGTAAAAGTTCTACCGGAATTATTTGTTTTTCTGATTGTTTCTTAGACATTGTTCCTCTTGGCTGGTGTTTAAGTTTATTCTTACCTGAAACAGTAATCTTCAGTAAGAGTATAAAACAGTTATACTATAATTCAAATTGTTGTTTCAGCAATAGTAAAATAATGATAAATACGGTTTTGAGCAACTAAATTCTTTACTTTTACACTATACATGGGAAAGTGCTTCCCTTATCATGGCTTTGAATGAACAGGAATCTAAGAACTGACAGTATTATACTTAAAAGTAGAAGATTAGGTGAGCTGCATAAAGGAGTAACTATTCTTACGAAATCTCATGGAATTATTGATGCCATTGCATATGGTGCAGGAAAAGGGAAAAGTAAGCTTTCGGGAATGGTTGATCCCTTTTCTTTATTACATATGTATCTTTACTATAATCCGGTAAATAATAATTATAAGGTATCAGACATTGAACAGAGGAGAATTTTCCCGGGTATAAGATCTGAACTTACTAAATTTTATATTGCATCCTTCTGGTCAGAGCTTATCCTTAAAACCTATTCAGGTGGTGGGGAGTCAGAATTAATTTATCCCCTTTTTGCAGAGAGCCTTACAGAATTAAATGCGGCTGGTAAGGAGAAGCAGACTCTCATTCTTATTCAGTTTATATGGCGTTATCTGGGTATTTCCGGATTCAGGCCGGATATAGAGAATTGTGGTAGATGTGATAGTATGTTCAGTGTATTAGAATCGGCCTGGTTTGATGAAAGGGACAATCAGATTATATGTAATAAATGCAAACCGGATATCAAGATGCTGAAAATTCCATTCGGGGGGCTTAAATATTTAAGACATACCGTAAAGCTGGATTTAAATAAGAGTATGAAAATTGGTCTTGACTCCATATCTGCAGAAACACTCAAGCGAATTTTGCTTGTTATAATACAGGGGATAGTTGAGTATCCTCTTAATACTTTAAAAAACGGATTGATATAATAATTTCAATGATAAACAGGATGACAAATGGAATGGAATAAAAAGAACATAAACGCGAATTCAGTAAAGAGAATAGCAGAAAGATATGGAATTGATCTGCTTACAGCATCAATATTTTTCAGGAGAGGAATTACAGAACCTGAAGATTTGAAATTTTATCTGGAAAAAGATCTTCGATATACACATAATCCATTTTTGTTTGAGGAGATGGAAGATGCTGTTGATCGTATTCGTCAGGCAGCTGAAGAGGGTGAAAAGGTAAAGATATTCGGAGATAGGGATGTTGATGGAATAACGTCTACTGTAATTCTTAAAAATGGACTTGCAAGTATCGGGATTAATGCTGCCTGGTCATTGCCTGAAGGGAACGATCCTTATGGTTTGACCATGGAAGGTGTGGATAAATTTGCAGAGGAAGACGGTAGTTTACTTATAACAGTAGATTGCGGTATTTCAAACTTTAAAGAGATAGAATATGCGAGAGAAAAGGGTATTGATTCAATTGTCATTGATCACCACCTCCCTTCAGAAGAGATTCCGCCGGCAGTAGCTATAATCAATCCCAAGAGTAACGATTCCTGTTATCCTTTTAGAGATCTGGCTGCCTGCGGTGTAGCAGCAAAAGTGGTATGGGCTCTCACTTTTTCTACAAATGAACTTTATAAATCAGAAATTGTACTTTTAAATATACGCCCTGGAAATGATACTTTTATTATTGATGCAGTTCGAATAGTAAATATGGTTGAAATAGAAAGGATAACAGAAAATATAGTTCCGGGCGTTGTCCGTGTAGAGAAATCACGACTGGGTGAGTTTCTATATAACAGACAGATTCTTGTCTATGATAAGGGTTTACAGGTAGGGATGCTGAAGAAGGTTTTTGGAGAGAATACAGAGTTTGAACTTCTTGATATTGCACCTAAAATATGGGAGGATTTCCCGAAACTAAAAAACATGAGCCTTCTGGAAATGAGAGGGAAAAGCAGATCTTCAGTATATATTGATAAGAGTATTGAAGAGATCGATATTTTTCTTAATCTTCTTAATACCTATGTTTACCGTAAAATTGATCTTATGAAAACGAACTTTGAAAATAGTCTTGATCTTGTTGCTCTTGGGACTCTTGCAGATATGATGCCCCTTAAGGACGAAAACAGGATTATGCTTAAGTATGGCATGAAATTAATAAATAACTCCAAACGTCTGGGTTTAAATGAACTTCTCTTTAAACAGAATTTACTTGGAAAACAGATCAGCACAACAGATATCGGCTGGCAAATAACTCCGGTAATCAATGCTTCCGGACGTTTGGGGAAACCATGGAAGGCTGCCGAGCTGTTTATCACAGATGATCCTGTCATACAGAAGCAAATGGCAGAGGAAATTGTCAGAATGAACAAAGAGCGAAAGAAATTGGGAGAAACCGCATGGAAATCGGTACTGCCGAAGGCAGAGAAGAGTTTTAAAGAATTAAATGAAAAGATGATATTTGTTGTGGATAAGAATATTCACAGGGGTATTACAGGTATTATTGCATCCAGGCTTGCAAATACGTTTGGAGTACCTGCAGGTGTTGTTTCATATCTTGAAAATAACCTTGTAGGTTCAATGAGAAGTGCAAGGAAGGTGAATGTAAAGAATTTTCTATCAAAACTGGAAAAGTATTTTATCGATTACGGTGGTCATGACTATGCGGCAGGGTTTAGTTTCACAGAAGATAAGCTCCAGGATCTAAAAAAAGATTTTGCATTGGAAGCACAAAGACTGGTAATTCCCGATCAGGGTAAAGAGGAAATAAATATCGATGCTGAATTACCTCTTAAATATATGACCCCGGATATTATTTCTATTGTTGAAATATTTGAACCCTATGGAGAGGGTAATCCGCCGTTGGTATTTCTCATGCGCGGGGTAACACTACAGAATATGGAAATAATCGGCCGCACTGATCAGCAGCATGTAAAAATGCTTGTTAATACAGATTCTCTAAAATGGCCGGCTATCTATTGGCGGGCCGCAGAAAAAGTTGACGTTGAGTTTTCCAGCGGCGACAAGGTTGATCTTGTTTTCAGACTGGGAAGAAATTACTATCAGAATGTTGAGAAATTGCAGCTTACTGTTATGGATATTAAGAGGTCTGATGAGTAGGGCGTGACCCCTCTGTAAGGGCAAAAAATCTTTTGCCCTTACGACGGGGTCGGGCTATCCACTGCAATTCCGCCCGGATTTGATTTACTGGACCACATTTTGCCTTGTATCGTACAGACGCCCAATTTGGGAGTCTCTACAACGGCATACATCCACGGTACGGGATTTCCGTTTCTATCCCTCACGCGGCGGGGGCGGGGTGTTTTTAATGTACTTTTTTATGATGTGATAATACCGGCATGTGCTATTATTATACTTGGGAAGGAGAAATTATGAATAGTAAAGTCAATGTAATTGGAAGAATAGGAACAGCAGCACTTTTTTTTCTTGTTCTTGTATTTATGACAGGATGTGAAGTGGACCTAAAGGACGAAGCCGGTGAAACCGATGTTTTCATTGGAATCCTGTACCGGGAAATGATTTCTATTACCGGCGGAACGCCCGATAACTTTAATCATACAATATCAGATTTTAAACTGGCCGGATACGAGGTAACCTACGATCTTTGGTATAAGGTCCACAATTGGGCACTGTCCAATGGTTACACCTTTGCAAATCCTGGGACTGAAGGAAATGATGGAACAGTGGGTACTGTACCGACAACAGCAAAGTATGAACCTGTAACTACCATTAACTGGCGGGATGCCATTGTATGGTGTAATGCCTACAGCGAGATGTCCGGGTACACACCTGTGTATGAGAATGTAAGTGGGCAGGTAATTAAGGACTCGAACAACGCCGCAGAAACTCAGAAAGTGGCATGGTATAGTACTAATTCAGGAAGTACTACTCACAACGGTAGGGCGTAACCCTGCGCTGAAACCACCCGATTGAAAGCCCCCTCCCGATGACTGTAAATCCCAGATAGTCAGCCGCCTGAGCAGAGTTATCATATGTGAAGATCCTGATCCTGAGTGCATCAGCGAAACAGTGCTTCACCCTATGGCAGGCGATATGGTGCCCATTCAGGGCTGGAAAAAGAAGAGATGCTTTATCCCCAGGACTGTTACAAAATCAAGCTAATCCCATAATCTTTAAATCCTAATTCAAACATCTGTTAATTATGAAAGCATTTCCTAATGCCAAAAAATCAACCCTTAGACACTTACTTTTGATATAGACAGTTATTTCTTATAAAAAAAACTCTATTTTAATGCAGTATTCGTGTTATTCTACAAATATAATACATTATTTATGTTGTAATTGATTTTAAATACAGTATTTGTGCTAAGATATAAGAAAGGAAACGCAGGGAAATGAATTATTTCTATTTTGGATCAGATTCAGAGAGAAGAAAGTTATCAGCTGAAGGAAAGATCAGAAAAATTTATATGGGAGTTTACACAAGTATTCAGGATGATAAGGAGCTTGGGAGAGTCATGAGCTACCAATGGCCCCTGATCGTTGCCCATGCCTTTAAAAATTCCGTGATTAGTTACAGAAGCGCCATCGAATTCCAGCCCAGCCCCGCTAATTATATTTACCTTGTATCCAAACAGTCAAAAACTGTCGAAATTGGAGAAGTTAAGTTTAAGTTAATCAGGGGTACTCCTGAAAGCTTTTCAAATAGAAGAGCATTGATGGGAGCGCAGACAGCGAGTCTTGAAAGGGCATTTTTGGATTCCCTTATTAGTTCAAAAGTTAAAGTCAGTGACGACAGATATCTGCCCATAGACGAGCTGGAGGACAGGCTTGAGAAAATGATGACGGAATTGGGAGAGGATGCTATAAATTCTTTCAGGGACAAATCAAAAATAATATCCGAAGAACTTAACATGCTGGGTTCCTGGACCAGGCTTGATGGAATTATTGGAACTCTTTTAGGATCAAAAGATGTAGAATTACATGGAAAACGTTCAATTCAAAGAGCAGCCGGACTTCCCCTGGATGAGAAAAAAGTTGAGTTGTTTTGGCTGCTGGCAAATCATCTGGAGACCATTTATTATCCTGACAATCCGGATATAAATTTGAATAATAGGGAGCACTTTGAGAACAAGGCGTTTTTTGAAAGCTACTTTTCAAACTACATAGAAGGGACAGTTTTTCTGATTGAAGAAGCTGAGCAAATTGTTTTTGACAAAAAAGAGATTGAAAACAGAGTCAATGATTCCCATGATATATCAGGAACATTTCACATTGTTTCAGACAAATCATTTATGACCACATCTTCCCGCTCATTTTCGGAATTTACAGAAAGTTTGAGGCTTATCAATAAAACAGTTATTTCCACAAGATTTGATAAGTTTCCAGGGGAGTTTAAGAAAAGAGAGAACAGAGCGGGAAATACTGTTTTTGTTCATCCCGATTATGTTGAAGGAACTTTAAAGAGTGCTTTTGAGATTTCAGGAACAATCTCTCATCCCATTGCCAGGGGTCTGTTTTTAAGTTTTGTTGTTTCTGAAGTTCATCCATTTGCGGATGGGAATGGAAGAACATGCAGAATTATTCTAAACCGTGAACTTCTGTCGGCAGGTTTTTCAAGTATAATTATTCCCACGGTTTACAGAGAGGACTATCTTTTGGCACTAAGAGCCCTTTCACGTAAAGGTCGTCCTGCTCCGGTTGCCAGAATGTTTTTACGCGCATTGCGGTTTTCACAGCTGGATTTCACTAATTACCAAAAGGTTAAAAAAGAGATTTCAAAAAGAAACTGGTTTCTTGAGCCGGATGAAGGGAAGATTGTTGAATAAAATGAAATCTCTATACATTCTAATAATCACATTATTCATTTTCATAACAAGCCTCTATGCTGAAACAGATGTCTACTTCAATAAAAAATTTAATCGTGGAGATGTTGTCACAGTTCTAATTCCTGATAATGATGAATTATATAAACTTGAGCTAATAAGCAGTACCGGTAAATTTATTACCGGTAATATTTTCTTTCCGGTAGATTCCATCAATTTTAAGGGGCAGGCAGCTCTTATTGGACTCGATTCCACCCTGAAGGCTGGTAATTATACCCTTCTTATAAAGAACAGCATGGGAGATATAGAAAACACAGGAGAAATTCTGGTCCGGGAAAATGTATTTAAAAAAGAAAATATTCCACTTAACCAGGCAAATACTTCCTTAAGAATTGACCCGGATTCAAAAATTGTCAGTGAAGCAGTGCAAATACATCAAATTTATGGGACATCGACTTTTTTATCAGTGTCCGGACTTGAATCTATCAAACTGCCTGTTCCCAATGGGATAATTACATCATGGTACGGGGACAGAAGGACTTTTCTCTACTCTGATGGAAGTAGTGCCGGCGCCATACACAATGGGACCGATATAGCTGCGCCTTTTGGAACAAAAATAACTGCCGGATACAGAGGGAGGGTAGTCTTTTCAGGTAGACGGATTATAACCGGAAACAGTATTGTTATAGAGTATTTGCCGGGAGTTTATGGGGTATTTTTTCACCTGAATGAATTTTTTATCTCTAAAGGCGATATTGTGGTAGAAGACACTGTTATAGGATCACTTGGTTCCTCCGGACTGGCAACAGGGCCCCATCTGCATTGGGAGCTTCGGGTAGGTGGTGTACCGGTGAATCCTGATCCGTTACTAAAGAACGGACTTATTGACAATTCTCTGATTATGAGTATAGTGAGCAGTCATACGGCTGAGTAGTCAGAGAGGAGGTGATTCCCATAGCATTCGTAAGAATAGATGAGTCAGAACCTTTGGAAAAAGCGATTAAGCGCTTTAAAAGAATGGTTGAAAAAGAGGGTATAATAAGAGAGTGGAAAAAAAATGAACACTTCGAAAAACCGTCAACTATCAAGAATAGAAAGAATAAAGCCCTCCTTAGAAAGCAGATGAAGAAACTGAGGAAAGTTCAGGCAATGAAGAACTACTAGACACTGCAAATTAAATTTTTAAACCATTAACAAGACCGGTATAATACCGGTCTTTTTTATATTACTGTAATCATAAAAATACTATAAATTATTTGACATTTACATAAAAAAGGATTACGATATTTTTCATAAATACAGCGGGAGGTTACAATGTTAATTTTAATTTCAGATGCTTTTGATACCGGATTATCAGACAAACTTGTGGACTTTGGAGAGGTTACAGATGATAAATCACGACTGGCTGATGCTGAAATAGTTCTGGTTCGTAGTAAAACCAAATGTGACCGGGATTATATAGATAATGCTAAGAATCTTAAACTTATAATTCGAGGCGGTGTTGGTATAGATAACATCGATAAAGAGTATGCAGAGAGTAAGGGTATTATTGTTAGAAATACACCAAAAGCATCTTCCATTGCTGTGGCTGAACTTGCTTTTGCCCATATGATCTCTGTACCGAACAGGATTGTAGAAGGTCATACAAGCATGGCAGAGGGAAAATGGATTAAAAAAGAGCTTAAGCGTACTGAACTTTATGGAAAAACACTCTGTCTTATCGGTCTTGGAAACATTTCAAAAGAAGTTGCAAAAAGAGCAGCCGTCTTTGGTATGAAAGTTGTTGCTTATGATAAGTATGTTGAGAACAGTGATCTGGCTGATGTAAAGAAAACTCTTAAAGAAGCTGTAGAAGATGCTGATTATATTTCCATGCATGTTCCGCTTACTCCTGAAACCAGCGGGATGATGAATAAAGAACTGATAAGTAGTTTTAAGAAAACACCGGTTATCATTAATACGGGAAGGGGGGCCTGTATTGAAGCAGAAGATATTAAAAAAGCGCTTGAAGGTGGGAAAGTCAAGGCATATGCTACAGATGTATATCCAACAGATCCTCCTGATGATGATTGTCCTCTTCGGAATGTTAAGAATGTTTTTATGACCCCGCACATTGGTGCAAGCAGTGTGGAAAATCTGTTAAGAATTGGAAGTGAAGCCCATAGTATTATTGAAGATTTAGTAAAGGAAGGAAAGATATGAGTCGGAAATTAAATTTTTCAGCTGGACCTTGTGCAATTCCATTGGAAGTTTTGGAAGAGATGAAAGAAAATATGGTCGATTATCAGGGGAATGGAATCTCTCTTACAGAAGTAAGCCATAGGCATAAACTTTATGATGATGTCCATAACGAAGCTATATCCTTAATGAAGGAGCTTTTTATAGTTCCTGATAACTATTCCATCCTTTTTCTGGGTGGCGGCGGAACTCTTGCTTTTACAATGATTCCAATGAATTTTTTAACATCGGGGAAAACTGCAGATTATATTAGCAGCGGTGCCTGGGCAAAAAAAGCTATTGACGATGCAAAAAAAGTGGGTAAAGTAAACATAGTATATGATGGGAAGGATAATGGTTATTCATCCTTACCTGCTGCATTTTCCGTTAAAGCATCTGATGATTCTGCATACTTTCATTTTACATCTAATGAAACAATTGGCGGTATTCAGTGGAAGGAGTGGCCTGAAGTAGGAGATGTCCCATTAATATGTGATATGTCCAGTGATATAATGAGCCGGGAACTTCCTATAGAAAAATTTGCCATGATTTATGGAGGGGTTCAGAAGAATCTGGGACCTGCAGGTGCCGCATTTATGATAATAAGAAATGATCTTCTGGAGCGATCACCGGACAATCTTACAGCATATCTGAATTATAAAACACATGCAGACAAAAATGCAATGTATAATACTCCACCTGTTTTTACAATCTGGGGTGTAAAGCTTTTTCTTGAATGGGTTAAGAAAAATGGCGGTGTTTCAGGAATGGAAAAATTAGCAGATAAAAAATCAAAACTGATCTATGATGTTCTTGATTCAGGGGATAATTTCTATAAATCTCCTGTAGATGCTGCATTTAGATCCACTATGAATATTGTTTTTAGACTCCCTTCAGAAGATTTGGAAGCTCAGTTTGTTAAAGAAGCTGAAGCGGAAGGAATGATGTTTCTCAAAGGTCATAGAAGTGTTGGTGGTTGCAGAGCTTCACTGTATAACGGTGTTCCTGTCTCTGCTGTTCAAACTTTAGTTGACTTCATGAAGGAGTTTAGTAGAAAGAATGGCTGAGTCTGTAAAAATTGACAGCATGAGTCTTGCAATAATTAAGCATCTTTATGGGGATGGGCGAAAACCTTATAGTATAATTGCTGAGGAACTTTCCATTACAGAGAATACTGTCAGATCCAGGGTTAATAAGCTGCAAAGCGATGGTGTTCTGGAAATAGCCGGTCTTGTTAACCCTGATGCCCTGCCAGGGCATCAAATGATACTTGCTGCATTAAAAATGAGTACGGTTGAACTCGGAGCCAAGGCTGAAGAACTCAGCAGACTTCGGGGTGTTATTTCTGTCAGTGTTGTAACAGGTCGTTATGATCTGCTTGCCTATGTTTTACTTCATCCGGATGCTGATTTTAGTCTTCTTGATTTTTTTAGTAAAGAACTTTCAAGGATTGAAGAAATTCAGAATGTGGAAACCTTTGTTGTATATGAAGGTATCGACTTATTAGTTCCGTATGTATTATAATATATATATAACTTTATTATTATTTGGGGGTAGATATGTTAAAAAGAACACCCCTTTTCGATGTCTATAAAGATTACGAAGGGGCAAAATTAATCGATTTCGGGGGCTGGGAGCTTCCTGTAAATTTTTCAAGTGGAATTATTGCCGAACACATGATTGTTCGGGAGAATGCCGGATTATTTGATGTTTCTCACATGGGTGAAATAACAGTAGAAGGAGATACAAGCGAAGCATTTCTTAACTGGTTGCTGCCTAATAATGTTTTAAGAATGAAAGAAAATCAGTGTCTTTACTCTCCTATGTGTTATTCTGACGGTGGCGTTGTGGATGATCTGCTGGTTTATAAGTATAATAGAAAAAAGTATCTTCTTGTTGTAAATGCTTCTAATGCCAGTAAAGATTATAAATGGATTACACAGGAAAATGAATGGGTAAAAAAAGAATTAAATTTACCTGAATTTGAAAATCTTTCAGAAACTATGTCTTCTATAGCATTTCAGGGCCCTAAATCCACTGAATATCTTGCAAAAATGGCCGGTGCAGAAGTTAAGGATATTGATTTTTTCTATTTCAGGGATGATCTTAAAATAAATGGAATTGACTGTATAATATCAAGAACCGGTTATACTGGTGAAGTTGGTTATGAAATTTATGTTGATAGAAAAGATGCTCCTTCTGTATGGTCCTATATTCTTGATACAACAAAAGACAAGGGAGTGTTACCTGTCGGCCTTGGTGCCAGAGATACTCTTAGATTTGAATCAAAGCTTCCACTTTATGGTCATGAACTGACAAAAGACATTAGTCCTTTAGAAGCGAATCTGGGTTACTTTATTGATCTTGAGAATGATGATTTCTGCGGAAAGGATGCTCTGGTTAAACAGAAACAAAATGGAATTCCAAGATCTCTCCGTGGTTGCGAAATGATTGATAAGGGTATTCCCAGGGAAGGTTACAAAGTTTTTCTTGATGGAAAAGAAGTTGGCCATGTTACCAGTGGTACAAAATCACCAATGTTAAATAAATTCTGCGGTCTTGTTTTAATAAAAAGAGATTTAGGGTTGAAACTGGGTGATGAAATACAAATAGACATTAAGGGGAAGTTAAAAAAAGCAAAACTTGTAAAAACCCCTTTTTATAAAAATATATAGGATGAGGCTGGTCGGGACTTCGTCCCTGCTCGCCTATGCAACCAAAGGAGAAAATTATGAATATTCCGGGCGATTTAAAGTACACCGAAGGACACGAATGGGTCAGAGTTGAGGGTAATGTTGCGTATGTAGGTATTTCTGATCATGCCCAGCATGAATTGGGAGATATTGTTTATGTGGAACTTCCCGAGATTGATACAGAAATAGATGCAAAAGAAGAAGCTACTAATATTGAATCTGTAAAAGCTGCTGCACCTGTTTACTCCCCGGTTTCCGGTAAAATTGTTGAGGTTAATGAAGATCTTGAAGATAGTTCAGAGCTTATAAACTCAGATGCATACGGATCCTATATTTTTGCAGTCGAAATGTCAGATAAATCTGAACTTGATAGTTTAATGGATGCTGATGCTTATAAAGAATTCCTGGAAAAGGAGTAACAATGTTTTCATATTTACCACAGACTGAAACTGACATCAGGGAGATGTTAAAAGTCATTGGTGTGAATTCTATTGAGGATCTTTTCAAGGATATTCCGGTCGAAATTCTAAAAAAAACACCATTGGATATACCTGAGGGTATATCAGAATACGAAGTTCTGAAACGACTAAAAGGGTTTTCAGAAAAAAACAGGCAGGGTTTATCCTTTATGGGATGTGGATCTTATGATCATCTAATACCATCAGTTGTTAACCATGTTCTTCAATTACCCAATTTTTATACTGCGTATACTCCCTATCAGGCTGAAATATCACAGGGAATTTTGCAATCAATATTTGAGTTCCAGACACTTGTTTGTGAACTGACAGGTATGGAAGTTTCCAATGCATCTCTCTATGACGGTCATACTGCTGCCAGTGAAGCTATAACAATGGCTCTCAATACACGTAAAAAAGCAGATCGTATTTTAGTATCAGGTACTATTCATCCGAATACACGAGCAGTCATTGAAACATTTTTCTCTGATATTCCTGTTAAAATAGAAGAAATCGAAACAAAAGATTGTGTTACTTCTCTTGATGCGTTAAGGGAAACAATAGATGAGTCAGTAGCATCAGTCCTTGTACAGACACCTAATATCTATGGATGGACAGAAGATTTAACAGGTTTTGCAGATCTTGTACATGAGAATAAAGCACTGTTAATTATTTCCAGTAATCCTATGTCTTTGGGCATTTTAAAATCCCAGGCGGACTGGGGTGCTGATATTGCTATTGGCGGAACCCAACCTTTTGGACTTTCAACTTATTTTGGAGGACCTTCAGTAGGTTATATATCTACAGGAACAAAACTTACAAGGAAGATGCCTGGTAGAATTGTAGGACAGACAAAAGATGTTGATGGGAAACGTGCATTTGTACTTACCCTTCAGGCAAGAGAACAACATATTAAAAGACAAAGAGCAACTTCAAATATTTGTTCAAATCAGGCACTTGCAGCTATGGCCAGTGGTGTATATTTATCTACGGTTGGCTGGAATGGGCTCAAAACAGCAGCTTCACAAAGTTTTCATAAGGCTCATTATCTTTATAAAAGATTAACAGAAGAACTTGGGTTAAAACCCCTTGCAGACCAGGATTTTTTTAATGAATTTACTCTGATTATTCCTGAAGCGGATAGAGTTCTTACAGATATGGAATCCCAGGGGATTTTTGCAGGTGTTGAGCTTGGACAGTTTTTTCCGGATCAAAAAGATGCTGTTACTATTGCAGTAACAGAAAAAAGATCCAGGGAAGAGATAGATGCCTATGTTGATCTTATGAAGGGGGTACTGAAATGAGTAAGAAACTTATTTTTGAAATGTCATCTGTCGGTAGGACGGGTTATAGATTCCCGGATCTTGATGTGCCTGATCTTCCATTAAAGGATCAAGTGAATTCTTCTTTGTTACGTGAAAGTATACCTGTGCTGCCTGAGGTTTCCGAGGTTGATATTATACGGCATTACAATGGACTTTCTAAAAGAAATTTTGGCCTTGATTCTGGATTTTATCCACTTGGTTCATGCACAATGAAATATAATCCCAAGATTAATGAGGATGTTGGATCTCTGCCCGGATTTGCTAATATACACCCTCTTCAATCTGAAGATAGTGTACAGGGCTTTCTCGAACTTATCTTTGAAACAACGAAGAGTCTTAGCGAAATTACCGGAATGAAATGGGGTACTCTTCAGCCTTTTGCCGGAGCTCATGGTGAGTTTACAGGAATGAAGCTTTTTAAAGCATATTTTAAAAAGAGAGATGAGCTCCATCGTACAAAGGTTCTTGTTCCTACATCTGCTCATGGAACAAATCCAGCTTCTGCAACTATTGCAGGATTCAATATTGAGGAAATCCAGGCAGACGAAAGAGGTCTTGTGTCTGTTGAAAGTCTGAAAAATCAACTTACAGATGATGTAGCTGGAATTATGCTTACAAATCCAAGTACTCTTGGACTTTTTGAGAAGGATATTATAGAAATTGCGGGATTAGTTCATGAAGCAGGGGGCCTTTTGTACTATGATGGTGCCAATATGAATGCCATTATGGGTAAGGTCAGGCCTGGAGATATGGGCTTTGATGTAATTCACCTTAATCTTCATAAAACTTTTTCCACCCCTCATGGTGGCGGCGGCCCAGGTGCCGGTCCCGTTCTCGTATCAGAAAGGCTGGTTGATTTTCTACCTGTACCCGATGTAAAAAAAGATGGAGAAAACTACTTTTTGGACTATAATAAGGCAGACAGTATAGGTAGGGTTTCCGGTTTTTATGGTAATATGGCAGTATTGGTAAAAGCATATGCATATATTATTACAATGGGTAGTGACGGACTTAAAAAAGCTTCGGAATATGCAGTTTTAAATGCAAATTATCTTAAAGAAAAATTAAAAGGTACATTTCATCTTTATTATGATACAATATGTATGCATGAATTCGTTCTTTCAGCAAAGAAAATGAAAGAGGAATTGGGTATTTCAGCTCTTGATATAGCAAAGGGCCTCCTGGATTATGGTGTACACCCTCCTACAATTTATTTTCCTTCAATTGTACCTGAGGCTATGATGATAGAGCCTACAGAGACTGAGTCAAAGGAAACTCTGGATTATTTTGTCAAAGCAATGCTGGAAATTTATCAGAAAGCAAAAGATAATCCGGAAGAGCTTCATGAAGCTCCTCGTAATACTCCCGTAAGACGGGTAGATGAAGTTATGGCTGTAAAGCAGCCTATACTTAAGTGGCATGCTGAATAATTTGTTTTTTAATATATTTATAGGGGGAGCACAATTTAT
>JAUVLL010000234.1 GCA_030600745.1 Spirochaetaceae bacterium
GTATGGTTCGGATATCAGGAAAAAGTACATAAAAAAGGATCTTGATTATCTAACAAAACTGGAAGGAACAGATTACACCCGGCATGTACTTAAGCATGATTCTCTTGATTATATTTTTACACGGATAAGGCTTCTTTCATAAGCCCCCCATACCGTACTGTCCCATACAGACGCACGCCGTGCGGTCTCTACGGGGAATATTCTACTGTTTGTTTCTTTCCCATATTTTCAAATATTCACTATTCATTAAATCCCATCCCTTTGCTATACTCCCTCCATGATAATAATACCCGCAATAGATATTCTTGACGGCGCTTGTGTAAGGCTGCATAAGGGAAATTACAACGAATCTACAATATACACTTCTGATCCTGTGGAGATGGCGAAAAAACTGGTGGGTTCCGGATGCGGGCGACTGCATATAGTTGATCTTGATGCTGCAAGAGGCAGGGGAAAGAACAACAGAGAGATTATCCGCAGAATAAGAAACAGTATTGATATTGTGATTGAAACAGGCGGGGGCATTAGAACTGATGCTGACGTTAAAGAGCTGCTGAATATCGGTATTGACAGGCTGATTCTTGGTACTGTTTTTGCAAAGGATCCTGAAATTGCCGGCAGATGGACAGAGAAATATGGTAAGCACTTTATTGCAGGTATAGATGCCTTAAATGGGGAAGTAAAGATATCCGGTTGGGAGGAAGGGTCTTCTCTTACGGATACTGCTCTTGCAGAACAGGCGGCAAAACATGGAATTATCAGTATAATCTACACAAATATTGATAAAGACGGCACTCTGGAAGGGCCGGATATAGAAAACAGTATACGGATAGCAGAAGTATCCGGACTCCCTGTTATTATTTCCGGTGGAATAAGCTGTAATGACGATTTTAAGAAAATTTCTGATTATAACCATTCAGGGCTTGCGGGGGTAATTACAGGGAAAGCAGTTTATGAAAATAGAGTTGATCTGCATACAGTAATTGAAAAATATCAGAAACCCTTTGAATATGGAGGAAAATGGTAATGGAATTAGTTCATAAAATACTGCCTTTGATAATTAAAGACAGACAGGGACAAATTCTCGAAGTATCTCTTTCTAACGAGAAGGGGTTTAACAAGAGTCTTGAAAGGGGGCATCTCTGGCATATTCATAAGGAGACAGGAAGACTGCTTCCTTATTCAGAGGATTCTCTGTTAAACATATCAGAGCATTCCTCATGGTATGAAGCTATATTAGGTATTGGATCAGAACACGGATCATCCCACGAGCAGCGGGACCTTTTTGACTCAGCAGAGAATGATATTAAAATTGATGGGAATACAGGTACACTTGGACATCTTCAGAATGTATTGATAGAGAGAAAGCGGGAGCTGCCGGAAGGTTCCTACACAGCACATCTTTTCAGGTCCGGAGCTGAAAAGATTAGAAAAAAAACCGGTGAAGAGGCTATCGAGCTGATTCTTGCTCCCACCAGAGGTGAAATTATCTATGAAGCAGCGGACCTTATCTATCATATGCTTGTACTTCTAATATCTGAGAATATTTCCATTGATGAAGTTCTTGCTGAATTAGGAAAGCGGGCGGCCGAGGGGTGAGAAAACCGTATCTTGAACGATTAAAAGATGGTGTTCTTCTCTTTGACGGGGCCATGGGTACAATGATTTATGATTCAGGTGTGTTCATTAACCAGTGTTTTGAGAATGTCAATCTGACATCCCCCGATACTATATTAAATATTCACCGGAAAATGGCTGAAGCCGGAGCACAGGTGCTAACAACAAATTCCTTTAGTGCTAATCCCATTAAACTGAGCAGCTATGATCTGGAAGAAAAAACAGCAGAAATAAATATACGTTCTGTGGAACTTGCAAGAGAAATTGCCGGGGAAGAGCTTTATGTAGCAGGTTCCATCGGCCCAACATCAGTCCGAATGGCACCAATTGGTAATACTCCCAGAGAAGAGGTGGCAGATGCTTTTAAAGTTCAGATAGAAGCACTCATAGAGGCTGGAGTTGATCTGCTTTTATTTGAAACATTTCGTAATTTGGATGAACTGGTTCTTGCCGCCCGAACAGCAAAATTTGTAAATGTCGATATTCCTGTTCAGGCACAGATAAGTCTGAGGCATGAAGAAACAGAAATACCTAAAGAAACATATTATAATCTTTTCAGGCAGCTTGATGATGAAGATTCTATTGATGTAATTGGAATGAATTGTTCAACAGGTCCTGCAGATATGCTGGATATTCTTAATGAAATACAGGGAAGAATGACAAAGCCTTTTTCCATAATGCCGAATGCAGGTTTCCCCAGGGACATAGACGGGCGGCAGATGTATCTGGCTTCTCCCGAATACTTCGCTGAGTATTCACTTAAATTTCTGGATGCAGGTGTTTCTGTAATTGGAGGCTGCTGTGGTACAACTCAGGACCATATAAAAAAGATGGGAGATGCTCTTTTATCTCTGGATAAAGGGAGAAGACAGCAGATTGTGATTAAACAGGAGGAAGATTCTTCAGTTGAGCCAATTCCTTTGGCTGAGAGATCTTCACTTGGTAAGGCCCTTGCAGATAAAGAATGGATAACTACTGTAGAGTTGGTTCCCCCTATTGGAACTGATCTTACTAAAGTGCTGAATAAAGCCGGAACACTTATAAACCATAATGTTAATGTAATTAATATACCTGATGGGCCAAGAGCTTCTTCCAGAATTTCAGCTTTTTTTACAGCGGTTGAAATATTTCGAAAAACAGGGATAGAGACTATTCCACATATATGCTGCAGAGACAGGAATTTAATAGGTCTTCAATCGGAACTATTAAGTACGCAGGCTGCCGGTATAAGAAACATACTGCTAGTTACCGGTGATCCTCCAAAAGCCGGGAATTATCCGGATGTAACCGGTGTTTTTGATGTTGATTCCATTGGACTTATATCTCTGGTATCCAGTCTTAACAGGGGAATTGATTTAGGCGGAAAGAAAATACCTTCTCAAACCGGTTTTGTTATTGGTGCCGGAATAAATCCCACCGCTCAATTTCTGGAGAAAGAGATCATGAGAGCATTTATGAAAGCTGAAGCCGGAGCTGATTTCTTTATTACTCAGCCGGTTTTTGATCTGGAACTTCTGGATAGTTTTCTCAATAGGATAAAAGGAACAGGTGTGCCCGTTATTGCAGGAGTTTGGCCTTTGGCCAGTTACAGGAATGCACTTTTTCTTCATAATGAAGTTCCCGGGGTAACTATTCCTCTACATATTATGAAAAGGATGGAAAAGCAGGAATCAAAAGAAGCTGCCAGGGAAGAGGGAATTCTTATTGCAAGGTATCTGGTAGATCAGATGAAAAATCAGATTGCCGGTATACAGGTAAGCCCGCCCTTTGGAAGGATTGATACAGCACTGGAAGTGATGGAATAGAGAAGCTGTTTAAGCTGAAGGCTATTAGGTTTTTCCCTATTCTCCTTCAGTCTCGCTGCTGGTTTCATTTACAGTTTCTTCTTTATAGTTTAAAACTATTATTTCTCTTGTTCTCTTTTGGGTTAGTTTTATATAGAGCGTTTTTTCTTCCCTTTTATAGACCCAACCGCTTGAGTAGTACTGAAATCGGCTATCACTGTTCCAGTTTATCCCATTCATCTGGAGGTTTTTAAAAGGTTCCACTCCTTTGATAACTATGTGATGAATACCACCTCTTGGATATGTAAATTCAAATACAGAAGAGTTTTTATTTGACGCATAGGATACTGTACTTGCCGCTGTCCAGACAGATATATCTGTTCCTGAGGTTCCTTTGAAATTGACAACATGAGGATAGTATTCATTGGAAACAAGATTCGGATAAAGTAAATCTGCTCCGTAGTAACTGCTTCCATGGATATTACCTTCTCTATCGATAAATTCCGGAATAAGACCCGACTCATCTGTTAAAGAAAGCACACTTACAACTATACTTCTGCCTATTGTCTCAAAAAGGTTATCTGATTCAATACGGCCAATTTCATATAATGCAAGACCTGTTCTTATGGAAAGTAAGGTATCAAAGAGACTCTCTTTCCCGCCTGCAAGGAAAAGACCGTCATTTACCCTTGTAAGTGCAGGGAAAATCTGTTCTTCAATAATAGAATACAATCTCATAAGATCTTTGTACTGGTCTGCTTCTATTTTAATTGAATCCTTATAAACTTCCACCATACCTGTAAGTACAGCGGGTTCAAAACGTTTGCTTAGATCAATAGAATTGACAAATTCGCTAAAATCTCTGATTAAGGCAGAGGATGAGATCCAGGTTAATTCCTGCATAAGGTTAGCTTCATGGAAGAGAGTTAAATCCATGGTTTTTGCCGCTGTAGATATTCTTTTTTTCAGAGTATCATCCATTTTTCTGCGGGTGGAGTTTGCATTTACAACATTCCCGGAAAAAGTTGCACTCAGGAAGGTAAAGTCACTTTCATGATCGGTTATTTTTTCTACAATATTTTCTATCTGGGCAAGTCTTCCCCTTTTTAAACTCTCGGCAATAAAGGAAGTAAAGAGATTATTACCAAAACCGTATGTTCCATCAGCCAGGAGCCATTCGCTGTTTTCAGGGTTAAACCGTCCCTTGCGCCATCCTTCATAGGCTGTTCCTATAAAATTTTCGATTATCGATTCGTGACTATCCGTTGATACAGGACCTTTTTCCCCGAAAAAATAATACTGAAGGGGATCTTTATCCCCAATCTCGTCAATGACTATAGATGCTGATTTCCCGGTGAGGGGAAGCATTAAGGATTCCGCTGTCATATCAAAAACAGAGCCACTACTTGCAGTAAACATATAATTTGTACCGGAAACAGTATAGGAATAACAAGGTAGATATGATACCCGATAGAGGTCCGACATCAGTTCTACCGGAAGTACCATAGTATCTGCAGAATTTTCTGAATATTCAATATCAAATATTATACTTGTCGATTTATCAGTACTTATTGATATTATCAGGGAATTTGTAAACGAAAGGGTGAAACCGGATTCTGAGATTATATAGCCTGTAAGATCTGCATAGGAGATATTTCCTTCGGAATCAAGAATAGAAATCGGTTCTTTTGATAAATTCATTACAAGTCCGGGTACTGTTAACTTTATATTGGATACGTTGTTTTTATCCAGTCCCTGTTCTCCGGAACCGGATAACCGTATGTTATCAATATGGATATTAAAAATATTATCCCGGGTACTGAATTCAAGAAATATCAGGAATCCTGTAATAAAGAGGAAAAACAGGGGAACAAGAAAATATATATTACTGATTTTGGTATTCATTTGACGCATAATAACAATGAAAGATAAAAATATCAACGCTAAGTATATCGAGCTTTTTGCGCTGTATCACATTTTCTACTTAAAAATACTTCTTCTCTAATATATTGACTCTAGACTGGCGCAAAGCAAGATAAAATGGGCGACACAAAGTGTCGGGGACCCATTCTTAGTCGAAAAAGCCAAAAACAAGTCGAATTCAGAGACATCGCAAATGCCTCATATCAGCTTTTTGCGCTGTATCACTTTTTCTACTTAAAAAATACTTCTTATCTAATATAAGGCCAATACCTGGCGAAAAAAGCTTAGGATGCATATGCGAGCAGTAAACTTGTTTACGACCAGCACAAAAACAAGCTGAATT
>JAUVLL010000305.1 GCA_030600745.1 Spirochaetaceae bacterium
TTAAATTATTCGCCAGAATTTATGTTTTCACATTTAATAGTTATAGATCAATCAAAATGCCCACCTATGATAGATTTGAGTATAACAGTAATATTGGAGAAAATCAATATATTTGATAGATAAAACCGTAGAGAAGCCTAAAGTAAACCTGCTTCCTTTAAGCCGTCAACAACACTATTTTTAACAGCTTCTTCTGTAAAAACAGGTAGGTTCCCTTCTGTTTTAACAAGAGGGATCCCTTTTTCGGAAAGAAACTGAATAGTGGGCTTTGTTTTGTCTCTGAATTCCTGTAATCTGGTACGAAGCTTTTCTTCAGTGTCATCTGAGCGGAGTATTACTTCTGCACCACATTTCCTGCAGAACTTACCATCTTTTGGCGGTTTGAATTCAAGATGGAAAACTGCACCGCAGGAAGGGCATATCCTGCGACCCATGGTTCTTTTTATAATGGCATCGTCCTCATTTTCAACAAGAACAATTGCATCGATCTTTGTCCCTTTTTCTGTTGTTAGTTTTAAAAGATATTCTGCCTGAGCCTCGGTTCTGGGATATCCATCAAGAACCATCCCTTTGTAGTCTGATTTGCTGAAGTAAGATTCAAACAGCATGTTTGTCAGGCTGTCAGGAACATAAAGTCCATTACTAACATAATAGTGGGCTTTAAGACCCAGTATAAAATCATCAATAATAGAATCATCTATACTGGATCCCAGAATATTTTTTATTTCATCATCAGGAATAAACTCTTTTTTTTTATTGTCATAAAACTGATCTATATCACCTTTAAAAGTTGCATCATTAAAGATTTTCATGAACGAACGGAATATATTTCCGGTTGAAAGCTGTTTTAATCCGAAATTGGTAGTAAAAACATCTATTCGGGGCTGCTTTCCTGCGCCGCTCTTTCCCATAACAAGTATATTTTCAAAGTTGGAAGGTGATAAACTCATTTTATGCTCCTGATTTCGCTTTTTCTTTTTTATTTGCTTTGTGAGTCTGGTACAGAGGTACTCCAAAAGAAAGAAGAGCAAGAATAAGTAGAATCAAACTTACAGGCCGGGTAAAGAATATATCATATCCACCCATTATAACAGCCCTTCTAAAGTTTGTTTCTGCAAGTTTTCCTAATACCATTCCCAATACAATGGGAGCTCCGGGGAAACCGTATTTTTTAAGTATCCAACCGGCAATACCAAAACCTATACATGTTGCAACATCAAAGAAAGAATAATGCACCGCAAAACTACCAATAATTGAGATTGCAAGAATTGCAGGAAGAAGAACCTTTTTAGGGATAACTGTTACTTTTACCCATAGTCTTGCTCCAAAAAGTCCCAGTCCAAGCATAACAATATTTGCAATTAAGAGAGCTGCAAAAAGTGAGTATATAATGTCCGGTCTCTCTACAAAGAGCAGTGGTCCCGGTACCAGGTCGTGGATCATAAGTGCTCCTACGAGTACTGCAGTAGAGGCTGATCCGGGTATTCCAAGAGCCAGAAGGGGTACAAGGGCACCGCCTACTGAACTTGAGTTTGCAGCTTCTGCAGCTGCAACACCGTTGGGATTCCCCTTACCAAATGTTTCCGGTTCTTTGCTGAACTTTTTTGCAAGATCGTAAGACAAAAATGCTGCAATTGTGGCACCGGCCCCGGGAAAAATACCAATAAGGGTTCCAAGAACAGAAGATCTTAGAATTGTAAATTTAAGTTTCCAATAGTCCAGAATATTGGGCCAGTGTGTTTTTTCATATTTTGTCTCTTCGCCCTTCTCCAGTTTAAATTCTTCGATTCTGGTAAATACTTCACTTAGTGCAAACAGACCGATAAGTGCCGGAATCAGTGCGAATCCGTCAAATAGTCTGTATGTACCAAAAGTAAACCGTTTTACACCGGATATAGGATCAATACCGATTGTGTTGATAAGAAGCCCCAACATTGCTGCAAGAAAGGCCTTCGGCCAGTTTTTTCCACCAAGAGATGCAACTGTGGTAAGGCCGAATATGGCCAGTGCAAAGTACTCTGCAGGATGAAGTTTTACTGCCATCCTTGCCAGAGGAACAGAAAAGAATATTAGTATTATTGTTCCAATTATTCCACCTACAGTGGAAGAGACCAGAGATATTCCCAGACCAATACCGGCTTTACCCTGCTGTGTAAGGGGGTACCCGTCAAAGGATGTAACAACTGCCGAAGGTGTTCCAGGCGTATTTATTGTGACGGCAGTAATTGATCCGCCGTAATTTGCTGCTATATAGATAGACACCAGAAGAATAAGTGCTATCTGTGGTGACATCCCGTAGGTAAAGGGCACCAAAAGCGCCACTCCCATGGATGGTGATAATCCTGGCATTGCACCTGCGAGAATACCTAGAATAACTCCTGCTACTATTGCAATTACAGGCCCGATACCGGCAAGGTACCCGAATCCTTCAAAAAGATTAGATAATAATTCCATTAAATGGCTCCTTAACCGAAGATCCATTCTATAAGTAACCCTCGGGGGAGGGGAACATAGAGAAGCTTATAAAAAGCAAAGTAGGAAAAAAGTATCCAACCTGCTGTTAGAGATATCATGACTTTCCAGTCCCGGTATGCCAAATAGTACATACCCGGAATAAGATAGATAATTGTAGAGAGGTTATAACCGATAAACTGCATAATAATCAGATATACTATGGTCATTACAATAAAAACTGCAACTTTATCGGTTCTTCCCCATTTGGGATCTTCTTCTTCATGTTTTATTAGTGCACGGATAATAAGAAGAATACTAAATCCAAGTATTCCTATAATCCATAAACCTGGTACAATTCCCGGTCCAACTTCGTCTCCCTTATCAGGAAAACCCAGAGCCAAAATACCAAAAAGAAGTGCAAGTTCTGTAAAAAAAACAGGAATAAGTATTCTTCCTGCATATCTTTTTTTTGATGACTTTAATACGATTAGCGCAATACCTAAAAATATAACTGCAAGTATTGCCAATAAAACCCAGAATCCAGTGCCTTTTCCAAAAAATTTAATTAATTCCATTATATGCCTGCTTGTTTCAGGCAACCTAAATAAATACAGGTAGAGACGCACGGTCGTGCGTCTCTCTACCTCATTTTATATAGGGATGCCTTAAATGTTATTATTATTTAGCTGCCTTGTATGCATCATAATCTGCCTGAACTATTTTATTAAACTCATCCCGGGTTTTATGTACAAGCATATTTCCCTGAGGGGCATATGTTGCAATCCAGTCCGGATCATTTGTAACTTTTTCAAAAATGTCATCGTACCATGCAATAATACTGTCAGAAGTTCCTGCTTTCACTGCAAAACCTCTCCACATAACTTCATTTTCCAGACCATCAATTCCAAGTTCTTTAAAGGTTGGTACATCAGGGAACTGTGGAAGTCTTTCTGCTGTACAAACTGCAGCTACAGAAAAGTCCGGTTTTCCAATAATTTCACCGGGATTACCTGTATAAGTAATACCCTGCTCTCCTTGAAGAGCTGCTTTTGCCTTTCCGCCACTTGCAAAGGGAACCCATTTACCTTCAATCCCTGCTGCTTTCCAGATCATCTGAGCTGTTACATGGTCAAGTCCGCCTGCTGCAGGGCCGAGCCATAGCTGATCGCCGCCTTTTGCTTTTGCATCAGCAACGACCTGTTCCCAGGTGACAACATCCGTCTTGTTATTTGTAATTACACATTCAGGATCAATCTGCATTTGAGCGATCCAGTCGAAGGTCATTGGATCCAGTTCCGAATCTGTAGTAACCAGTTTGGAAACATTTGATTTTGTCATGTACATAAGTGTATATCCATCCGGTTTTGTTGTTGCAACATATTCCATAGCTACAATACCACCGGCTCCTGCTTTGTTTTCTACTACAAAGGTTGCATCTGTGTATTTGCT